>JACRCY010000518.1 GCA_016218785.1 Deltaproteobacteria bacterium | reverse complement strand
GGGGTGAGCCGGCGGGCGCGCCCGGCGACCCGCCCGGCTCGGCGCTGCCGCCGGCGTGCTCGGGCGCGGCCGGCTCGACGGCGGCGCCGGCCGGCGCGGCCGGACCGGCAGGATCACCCGGAGCGGTCGCGGTCGCCTTGCTGGGCTTGGCGAGCTCCTGCTCCCAGGGGACCGCGATGCCGAGCGGATCGTCGAGGTAGTCGTCGTTCTCGTCGGGGGGGCTCTCGACCTTCGGGCTGCGCCCGTCGCGCGGGCCGCCCTGGTCGCGCGGGCCTTCCTCTCCGTGCGGGCCTTCCTCTCCGTGCGGGCCTTCCTCTCCGTGCGGGCCTTCCTCTCCGTGCGGGCCTTCCTCTCCGTGCGGGCCTTCCTCTCCGTGCGGGCCTTCCTCTTCGCGCGGCCCGCCCTTGGCGCCCGGCAGCCGCCAGCCGTCCGGCTCTGCGGCCCCCTCTGCCTCCGCGTCGTCGGGGCCCAGATCGTCGTCGAGCTCGCGCTCGTCCGTGGCGGACGGCTCCTCCTCGAGCCTGGGTGCCGCACCGAAGAGCGCGCGGGCCATCAGCAGCTCGCGGATCCGTCCGTGCCGCTGCCCGACCTCGAGGCGGAGCGCCTGACTCAGCAGCTCGTTCTGGAACTCCCCCCTGAGGGCCGTGAGCGCCTCGTCCGAGTCGCCGCCCTTGGCCGACAGCTGCACCTGCACCAGGCCCTCGGCGGGCTTGTCCAGGAACACGTAGCAGCGGTCGACGAACACGTAGGCCGTGCCCATCACCGCCTCGAGGGAGTACAGGCTGAGATCGACCGTCACGTCAACGGACACGTGTGAGCGCTCCTCCCGCAAGCCAGCAAGACTATGGAGTGGCGGTCTGCCTCTGTCAAGGCGAGCGGTCGGCTCCGCCCGTCGGAGGGCGCCCTGCGCGCGGCAACGAGTGGTGTTCGCGGCCGCATGCCGTACACTCGTGGGGTGCGCGAGCTTTTCCACATCCTCGCCGGCGTGACCTGCAACAACAACTGCCTCTTCTGCATGGAGCACGAGGGGGAGACGCGCACCTTCCGCAACCTCCACGTGACCCCGCCGCGAGTGCAGGAGCTCCTGCGCGCCAACCGCGCCGGCGGCGAGGTGATGTTCACGTCCGGCGAGCCGACCCTCAACCCCCACCTCCGGGAGTACATCGGCTGGGCCCGCGACCTCGGCTACCGCCGCATCGGCCTCACGACGAATGCTCGACGGCTGGGCTACGAGCAGTACACGCACCGGCTGCTCGAGGAGGGCCTGAACCACGTGGTGGTTTCGATCCATGGACCCGACGCGAAGTGCCACGAGGGGCAGACGCGAACGCCCGGGAGCTTCGCCCAGACTCTGGCGGGCCTGGAGGCGCTGGCCCGCCTCAAGCACGAGCACAAGTTCACGCTGAACACCTCGACCGTCGTCGGCACGCGCAACTACCGCCGCCTGGTGGAGCTCTACCATCTGCTGCGCGCCTTCAAGATCGACCAGTACGTCTTCAACGTCATGCAACCGCTCGGGCGCGCCGCACATCGGGTGGAGCACCTGATCGCGCGCTACTCCGACATCGTGCGCGAGTTCGCCCGTCTGATACGCGTCATGGGCGAGCCACGGCCCCCGGTCTTCCTCGTCGATCTGCCGCTCTGCACCACCGACGGGTTGCCGGCCCCCGTGCGCGGGTACGTCGAGTTCGCCACCTTCACCGAGTTCGACGCGGAGGGCCAGCCGCTGGAGCGGGCCACGCGCGTGCACAAGGAGCAGAAGAACCGGGTCAAGCGCGACGAGTGCCGCCGCTGCGCGTACGACGCCGCGTGCCTCGGCGCGTGGCGCGCGTACGTCGAGGCGTTCGGCTGGGACGAGCTGGTGCCCTCGCGCGCGCCGCTCCGCAACTTGGGCGAGCGGCGCCCGGGCCCATAGCGCCGAGGCGCGCCTGCAGAGCCGCGCTTCGGCGCAGCCCCGGGACATCTTGACAGGCATGTCGAATCGGGCAAGAAGGGAGACGATGAGGGAAGGCGAGGCCGCCCCCGAGCCTGGCACCGGCCGCGCCGTCCGGGGTCGGCACCTGGTGTGTGGTGAGGCCAGTCGGGCCCGCGTAGCTCGGCTGCTCGGCCTGGACCGGTCCCCTCCACTCTACTCGGTGGTGAAGGTCGAGTGGGCTGCCGATCACGTCGAGGTCACGCTCGCCGGGACGCGTGAGCCGCCGTCGCTCACGCTCATCATCACCGCGACACGTCGGGGTCAGCCCGCGTTCCTGGTAGGGCCGGAGGTGTCCCTCTGGGTGCAGGGCGCCGAGGTGCCGGAGCAGCTCGCCGCGCGGCTCCGGGCGGTGACGGAGCGCGCGTTGCCACGCCTGGCGCTCGCGGACCTCGAACGCATGGTGGCCCTCGATCCGGAGCTGACCGAGATCGGCACCGCGGCCGCCGTGGCGTCGCCACTGGCGCCGGCGCTTTCCGACGACCCTGCGGCGGCCCACCGGGAGCCCACGGCCCGCGCCGGCCCCGCTCTCGAGGGCATCTCGATCCCCACCGCCGGCCAGCACGCCCTGACGGCCCCCGAGTTCTATGCCGACTTCCTCGCCGCGCCGGAGCTGCGCCGGGCCGGCTGCGACATCATCGACGTCCACAGCGCGCACACGCTGGTCAGCCACGGCGACGTCGAGTGCGCATACTGTGCCGTCTGCGTCCCGCGGCCGCGCTGCGGGCTGCTGCGCCTGCCGGTGTACGAGACAGTCCGCAACATCGGGCGTCTGCCCCACGGGCAGGGGCGGTTCGATGAGTCCGAGGACCTCGCCGACGTCTTCTGCTCGGACATGACCGAGCAGGACGTCATCTCCGGTGCGCCCGGAATGATCCGACAGGTGCTGCGCCAGGCCGACACGAACCGCAAGAAGGACCGCCTCCTGGTCATCGGCCTCTGCCTCCCCGACGTCATCGGCGCGGACCAGGAGGCGGCGGTGCAGGACTACCGCGCCGCGACCGACACCGCCGTCTACATGGTCCCGTCCGCGCCCCGGTCATGGTCCTGGTTTGCCGCCGACCTGCTGCGCAGCCGGCGCAAGGCCCTGGACCACACGGGGCCACCGGACCCGAGGGCCGTGAACCTGATCGGGTATCCAGAGAACGCGGGCACGCGTGAGCTCTCCAGCCTGCTCGCCGACCTCGGGGTCGCGGTGAATACGTGCGTGCTCCCGGAGCTGAGCATGTCCTCCGTCGAGCGCATCCCGCGTGCGGCGCTCAACGTCTTCCTCCCCAACGTCCATTGGGAGAAGGTGTACGAGCACCTGCGGGGCGACGGCGGCCGCACGCACCTGGAGATCGACGGGCCGTACGGCATCGCCGGGACGCGCGCCTGGCTCCAGTCCGTGTCCGCCGCCCTCGGGATGGGACGCGATCTCGACGAGCTTCTCCGCCGGCGCCTGGCGCCGTTGCAGGAGCGCTGGGACCGGCTCCGCCAAGAGGCTCGCGGATTCCGGCTCGGCTTCGTCGTACCGGCCGAGGACTCGCCCGCCCTCCTCCAATCTCGCTTCACGTGGGGCATCCCGCTCGCGGCCGCGATCCACGAGATGGGCTTCGGCCTCGATCTGTTCGTCGGTGGCCCGGCCTCCCCCGCGGCCGCCGCACAGATCCGCGCCGGCCTCGGCCTCGCGCCGGCGGACTACGAGCTGCACGAGTTCGATTCCCTCCCGGGGATGCTCGACGCTCTCGCGCAGAGCCAATGCCAGGCGGTCTTCTCAAACTACGTCTTCGACTGGAGGCTGGTGCGGACCGGCAAGGCGCCGTTCTCCACGCTGGAGTTCGAGATGGGGGTCGCGGGCGCGGTCGCGACCCTGAAGCGCCTGGTCGCCGTCTGCCGCCTGCCGCTCTTCCGGGGGGGGCGCCGCTTCATGAACGACTGCGCGCCGCGGGGGCTCGAGCTTGGACGCTAGCACCCCACCCGAGGGCGAGAGCCCCGAGCTCTCCGCGGACCTCACCGTGCGCGCCACCCTGCCGCGGTCCATCGGCCTGTCACTCGCGATCAACGCGGTCCCGGACGCCTACCTGCTGCTCGACAGCCCGCACTGCGCGTTCCGCCGGCTCGCGTACATCCAGGGAAACCACGACCTCGAGTCCACGCTGACGACCTTCCCGGGGCTTCCCCGCGTCACCAACACCGAGCTGTCCCCATTGAAGGTCATCAAGAACCGCGATGCCGACCTGCGGGAGCAGCTCCTGGTCCTGGCGTCTCGGCCCGCGTCCGGCGCCGTGCTGGTCGACGCCGTGGCCATGGCCCAGATCACCGCGACCGACTACGGCCGCCTCTGCGACGACGTCGCCCACGAGACCGGGCGCCCCGTCCTGGCGGTGCCGCATCGCTCGCTGACCAGCGACTACCTGACCGCCTACGCCGACGTCACGGAGGCGCTGGCGGCCGGGCTGCCGCTGTCGCCCCGACGCTCGGGTACGCGGCGCCGCGTCGCCATCGTGGGGTACCTCTGGGACCGCAACGAGGGCGACCACCGGGCCAACCGGCTCGAGCTGCACCGGCTGTTCCAGGCGCTCGATCTGGACCTGGTCGCCGTCTGGCTGTCGGGACAGACCACCGCCGAGCTCCAGCGGGTGCAGGAGGCCGACCTGATCATCTCGCTGCCCTACGGCCGGCGCGCCGCGACGGTCCTCGCCGACCGCCTGGGGTGCCAGCTCGTTCGCGGTGAGGTTCCCTTCGGAGTGGCGGCCACGCTGCGGTTCCTCTTCACCCTGGGCGCCGCGACCGGCCGCGAGGCTGCCGCCCTCCGATTCGCCGAGCAGGAGCTCGCGGCGGTTCTGCCGAAGCTCAAGTGGGCAGTCCCGTTCGCCTTCCTGCACCGGCGACTGGGCTACGTCGGCGATCCCCACCTGTACGTGGGCATGCGCGACCTCGCCGCCCTCCTCGGCTGCTCGCTCCGCTTCGCGGCGTTCACGAACCTGCCGCGTCACGCGCGAGATGCTGAGGCCTCGACCCCCTCCCCCCCGAGCAGCCTCGACCTCCCGGCCGACATCCGGCTCCTGCTGGGCGAGGCGGTGCCGCCCGAGCCAGCCACCATCCTCTCCTATCCCCACGCCCGCGAGCTGGAGCAGACGTTGGAGCGGCTGGGCCGCGACCAGGAGCTGGACCTGCTGGTCACCAACAGCTTCGGGTTCCTGACGCGGCGGATGGGCATCGTCGAGCTGGGGTTCCCCTCGTACCACAGCCACGCCCTCGCGGAGCGTCCCTTCCTCGGGACGCGCGGGGCGCTGTCCGTCGTCGAGCGGATGATGGAGGCGCTGCGAGCGTTCGAGGTGCGCGCGGCGCGGGGCGACCCGGACGCGTGAACGGGCACGGGAGAGCAATCGTCATGCACTTGTCGGAGACGTCGATCAGGTTGTCGCTGCCCTACAACCACGACGACCGTTTCCCCGAGTGGCTGGCGGCGCACTGCGAGCTCGTCGGCGAGGTCTACCTCCCGATCCACCGCGCCGTTGCCTCGACGGCGCGACCCTGGCTCGGCCCGATGAACCCGGCAACGTACCGCGACCGGCTGCGACGGCTCGCGCCGGTCCTGAGGGCGCACGGCCTCGGGGCGAACGTGGTCATCAACCTCCTGGTGCTGTGGGAGCAGCGCGCGGGGGTGATCGAGGAGGTGGGTCGGCTCCGGGACGAGGTCTTCGCGGAGCTGTTATCGGTGGCCGTGGCCGACTTCGAGCTGGGGCGCCTGCTCCGAGCTCGATTCCCGGACCTGGAGCTCTCGGTCTCGACGGTCGCCGAGGTCGACTCGCCGACGCGCGCCGCGTACTGGGTGGACGACGTGGGGGTCGGCTCGATTTGCATCTCCCGCGCCATCAACAAGCGCCTCGACGTGATCCGCGCCATCCGCGACCTCGGCGTGAAGGTCAAGATGGTGCTGGACGATTGTTGCGGGATCGCCTGTCCGTCGATCCTGTCCCACGCCGCCTTGGGGTCGGAGGCGGGCGAGCGCTCGGGCGAGCAACCGTGCTTCGCCCGCAGCTACGTGCGGCGCCGCCCGTGGCTGATCGCCCAGAAGGATGTGGTGCCGGCGACGCTGTCTCGCTACGACGGCCTCATTGATCGGGCGAAGCTCGACGGCCGGGTCATCTCGCTCGAGTCGATCGAGCGGAAGCTGTCGCTCTATGTCGCGGCCACCAGCTGGGAGCATCCGGCGTCCATCTACGTCGAGCCCGAGGATGCCTTCGATCGGATCGCGGGCTGTGATCGCCGCTGCCCGGAGTGCCGGTGGTGCGAGCAGGCGTTCGACTGGCGTTGGGACAAGCTGCTACCGCCCGGGGAAGACCCGGGAGCGGATCGCTCCTCGATCGCGGGGTGAGGTCGGCAGCATGCCCGGACACCAGCCAGACAAAGGACATGTCACGCTGATCCAGGCGCCCCCGGTGTCGCTGGTGATGCCTCCACTCGGCGTGGCCTGCCTGTCGAGCTTCCTGCGCGCCCACGGCTGGTCGACGAGCATCTTCGACGCCAACGTCGCGCTCCGGGAGAGCCCGTCGCCCATCTGGCGCGAGCGGAACCGGCTGCTGGGTGTCGCCTACGTCGATCCCTACTACTCGGTGGAGACGCGGCCGCGGATCGAGGAAGCACTGGAGCAGCTGGTCGCTCGGGTCGCCGCCGAGGACCCGCTGGTGGTCGGGGTGAGCTGCACGACCCGGTCGGTGCACGTGGCCGAGGACCTGGTGCGCAGGCTCAGGCCGCGCCTGCCCCGAGCGCTGTTCGTCGCCGGAGGCTCGGGCCTGGCGGGCCCCAGGCTGCGCCAGAAGTTCAGTCGGGACGGCTTCGACTGCCTGGTGGTCGGAGAGGCCGAGCACACGCTCCACGAGATCGTCGAGAGCGCGGCACGGGGCGCCAACCGGGCCGACGACCTGGCGCAGATCCCGGGCGTCATCCCGTGGTCGGTCACCCCGGACGGGCGCGACGAGCCCGTGCGGCCCAGGCCTCTGGAGCCGGACCTCACGCGGTTCCCTGCCCCGACCTTCGAGGAGCTGGACCTGGACGCTTACACCACCGACTTCATCCCGCTGCTCTTGAGCCGCGGGTGCATCGGCAGCTGCAAGTTCTGTGCGGACAGGCCGTTCCAGGGGCGATTCCGGGAAATCCCGGCCGAGATGGTCCTCGACACCATCCGCCACCACGTCGCGCGCGGCCGCCGCAGGTTCCAGTTCAACGACCTCTCCATCACCGGGAGCCTGAGCAACCTGGAGCGGCTCGCGGCGCTGCTCATCGAGGCCGACCTCGGCGTGACGTTCAGCAGTCTGGGGATGATCCGCAAGGAGCTTGGCCCCGAGCTGCTCCGGAAGCTCAAGCAGGCCGGGCTCACGCTGCTGAGCTACGGGATCGAGTCGTTCTCCGACGAGGTGCTCGGCCTGATGGGCAAGGCCCACGACACGGCGACGGCGTACCGGGTCGTGGGCGCCACGCTGGCCGCAGGCATCGAGGCCAACCTGCTGTGTTTCGTGGGCTTCCCCGGAGAAACCGCCGACCGCTTCCAGGAGAGCCTGGACTTCATCTCGGACAATCCGGAGATCGCCCGGCGCGTGGACCCGGTCATCGTGTGCACGGTGATGCCGGAGAGCCCGCTCGGCCGCGCTCCGCAGGCCTTCGACGTCCAGAGGCCGCCGTCGGGTCTGGTGCCGAAGCTGGACTGGCAGGGAACCGGCCCCGGCGGCACCACCTTGGAGGAGCGGATCGACCGGGCCTACCGGATGTTCGAGCGCCACGTCAGGTCCTGCCCCGAGCTGCCGGTGGGGACCTGGGACGAGGGGCCCGACTGCCTCCTGGTCCATCTCCCGGAGGAGCCGCTCGACGCGGGCGACGGGCAGCAGTTCCACACCTGGGCGGCCGAAGTCGAGGCCGCGCTCTCGCCCGGGACCGTGCGCGTGCGCTCCCTCGATCTGCCGGACGGGCTCCGGCGGGCCCGATCCCGGATCAGCTCGCCCCCCGGCGGCCATGCGCCCGACCCCGACGGCGTCGACGAGCTGTGGCGGCGGCTCACGACCTTCACGAGCGGAGAGCAGCCGCAGCTCCCGTGGGAGCTCGAAGAAGGCCTCGACGCGTTGCTATGTCCGCCCCCGCCGCTCGTGGTCCTCTGGCACCGGACCTGGCGTGACGAGGCAGCGTGGCGCTTCGCCCGCGAGCTCGCCGACGCCGACCGGCTGCTGTTCCTGGTCGGTGCCGGCCCCGGCCCGGTCCCGGACTCGGTCCCCGTCCCGTTCAGCGCGTGGCTGCGGGACCCTCGGCCCTCGACCCTCCGCCACCTGGTGCGGGGGTTCCGGGCCAGGCTGGAGATGCCGCCCCCGGTGGCAGACGAGTACCGGCTCTCTAGGAACCCTGTGGTCCCCCTCCCGCGACTCGTCGACCCGGTGGTCCTGGAAGACCTCACGATCTCAAGGCGCCGCGCGCCCCACGGGCGACCGCCCACCTCGACCCACCCCGCGAGCCGCATCACCCTGTCCGCCACCCTCAGGGTCCACCGCTCGACCCGCCCGCTGTTGCTGCGGCTGTGGCCCCACGGCCCCACCACCACCGAGGATCTCCACGGGGTGTTGCCGCTGGTGTGGCAGACGCCGCCACAGAGGGTGCGGGCCGGCACCCGTCTGGTCGTGACGGTGACCCTCCCCGCGCTCGCCTCGGGCGCCGGAGCCCCCCAGCAGCTGATTCTGCAGGTACTCCTTCCCCGACCGCGCTCCGGGTATCGGGAGGTGCTCACCGAGCTCATCGACGTGCCTCGTCTCCCCGATCTGGTGGAGGGCTCCGGCTCGAGTGACGACGATGCGGAGGGAAGCTGCACCTGCGAGCTGTTCGCGGACGATCGATCCCCGTTGAGCCTGCAGCTGCTGAGCTTCTCGGCGCCGCCGCGGGTGGTGGTCCCCGCGCTCGGGCGCGCCGGCGCGACCTTCCCCTCAAATCCGGTGGTAGAAGACCTGTGCGCCTGGCCGTTCTTCGGGCTGACCCCCCAGCACCGGGGGTTTCGGCATCGCTTCCCGGATGAAGTCGACCGCCCAGAACTGGGGCCCGGGTCGCCGGTCCTCGAGCCTCGCCCGGCGTCAGCGCCCGCCCCGACCCCGTCCCCCACGCCTGAGCCTGAGCCTCAGCCTGAGCCTCAGCCTGAGCCCGATCCTGAGCCTCAGCCTGAGCGGGCCGCTCCGGCCGTGCCACTGGGGGCGCCGCTCCACGCAGTGGCGGGCAGCATGTTCGGGGTGCTCGAGCACCTCGAGGCGGCCCCCGGGTCGCCGCTGCCCGGCTGGAGGCTGCGTTCCTGCCGGCTCGCCCGCGTCGACTCGGAGGCCGCGGTCCTGATCGAGCTCGAGAAGGGCCCAGACCGGCTGGAGCTGACCGTCCTCCCCGTGGGCGCGCAGCGGGAGGGTGACGTGGCGACGCGTCGGTTGAAGATCGTCTGCTCGTCCGTGACGCTGCTCGGAGGGTGGCAGAGCGCGCTGCGTGCGCTCAGGTCCCTGGGCCTGATGCTCGAGCGCTGCTTGCCTCCGGAGCCTGCCCCCTGAGCTCCGAGGCGCCCAGCTCCGGGACCCGGCGCCAGCGACTCGCAGTCGCCCCGCACCGGTCGAGCCATCGCATTCGGGCCGTTCAGCCCCGCGCGAACTTGAAGAACGCCTCGCCCTCGAGCGGCGTCGGGCTCGGCAGCGGGCTGGCGTCGAGCCGGAGTATGTGATCCGCCAACTCCCGGAAAGCGCTCGCCACGTCCGACCCGGGAGCCGTCTCGACCACGGTCATCAGCTCGCGCTCGGCGTTGGAGATCAGCCCCGATCGTTCGAGCGTCAGCACCACGCGGGTACCGAGGAGCGTGGCGAACTCGTGCACGCGTGCGACCTGAGCGGCACCCGCCGATCGCAGGTTGACGACGATCCCGGCCAAGACGGCCCCATTGAACGCGTTCGCGACGATGGCGCGGGCGATGTTGTTCGCCGCGAACAGGGCCATGGTCTCTTCCGACACGACGATGAGCACCTTCCCCGCGAAGCCCTTGCGCAGGGGTGCGGCGAACCCGCCACACACGACGTCCCCGAGCACGTCGAAGATCGCGGCGTCGTACCGTCCGCCCTGCAGCAGGCGCAGCTCGCCGATGACCTCGATGGCGCGAGCCACCCCGCGCCCCCCGCAGCCCGCTCCCGGCTCCGGCCCGCCGGCTTCGATGCAGTCGATCCCGAGCCGGCCCGTCGTGATGATCTGCGCCGCCGCGATCTCGTCCGGGTCGGCCCTCATAGCCCCGAGGACGGTCCTGACCGCGGGGCTCCCGGTGAGCCGGCAAGTCGAGTCCGCCTTCGGGTCGCAGCCCACATGGAGCACCCTCAACCCGCGCCGCGCGAGCTCGGCGCTCAGGTGAGCGGCGACGACGCTCTTCCCGATCCCGCCCTTGCCGTAGATGGCGACCTTCTCGAGCGGCATTTCGTCGTACGTGGCCCGCGGCACTACTACCCAGGCGTCGGACCCGAGCGTATCAGCCGGCGATGCATGAAGCCAGCGCCTCGCTCACATGAAGAGGTCGGTGTCGGGCAGCAGCGCGACCTGCCGCCCCCGGCGCGCCTCGTCGATGGCGCGGAGCAGCTCCTCGTTCAGCCCCATGGACATGCAGGCCCCGGCGCAGTGTCGTCGGGGATCGACCGCGCCAAGAGCGCCCCCGCGGGCGCCGCTCGCCCAGATCTCCGCGAGCGGGGTGGTCACCGGGTCACCGTAGCAGGCGGCCACCAAGGACATGTGGCGCGGGCACAAGAACACGCCGCCCGGGGCTACCGCTGCGCGGATCTCGGCCGCGGGGCAGCGGGCGTAGCCCGGCGCCGGCGGTATGGGGTCCGCGCGCCCCGCGGCCACCGCCTCGACGAGGTCGCCCACGCAGACACGGAACTCCGGCCCGTCCAGCTCGCGGAGGCTCTCGACCTGGTCGGCCAACGTGCGCGCCACCACCGAGTGCGCGGGGTCGATCCACGGCCTCCGGTCGAAGGCCAGGTTCACGTCGAAGGCGTGGCAGCCCGCCTCGCGCGCCAGCCGGGCGGCGGCGACGATCTCGCCGGCGTTGCTCTCGACCACGCCGGAGGTCGCGTCGCGGCGGCTGATCACGAGGAAGGAGAACGTGAGCTGGCCACGCATCCGGCGGGCGAGAGCCCCCAGGTTGGCGACCACCGTCGGGAAGCACTCGTCGCCGGCGCGGCTTGGCCGGAAGCGGCCATGTGTCCGGGACGTGGCCGCGTCGACCGACACCCGGACGCGGGCTGCGCACTCGGCAATGGCGTCGAGCTGCGTGTGGAGGAGCGTACCGTTGGTTACCAGCGCCGTTGCTACCCCACCCGCCGCCAGCGTCTGGAGCACCGCGCCGGCCTCGGGGTGCAGCAAGGGCTCGCCTCCGCCCGAGAGAACCACACAGCGGACCCCGAGGGCGACGAGCTCCCTGGCGATCTCCGTCGCGCGGGCGGGCACGAACCGGCCAGGGCCCGGGAGGGGGCGGCTGATGCACTCGGGGCAGGCGAGGTTGCACTCGGTCCCGAGCTGGAGCTCGACGGTGACGGGGGCCGGGAGCGACCGCCCCGCGGCGAGGTGCTCGACGCTCCGCCACACGGAGTGCTGACGCAGCCAGGGCTCGACGGACTGGCGAGAGCTCACGAGCAGCTAGTATGTCATCGGCTCGACAGGGGTAGCAACCTCGGCCCGAGCGCGGCAACCGCGTCGATGTCGGTCGGCGCTCGCACGAACGTCAGGAAGCGCGTGAAGCGAGCAGGTACGGATCCTCGCGCGGGTGCGGACGGGCCGCAGAGAATCTCGCCATGTGCTCGGCCACGAGCGCCTGGTAGGTGTCGCCCGGCATGAGGCCCGGCGCCGAGAACGGAACGTCGAACGGATCGAGCCAGGTGTCGGGCTCGATGGTCCGGCGCAGGTCGAACAGGCTCGGCTCGTCGCTCACTTTCGAGATCTCCGAGAGCTGGAACCGCGTCGGGATCATGTCCTCCACCCAGGGAGCGAGGGAGACCACGAACTCGAGGGTCGCGCGCAGCTCGCCGGCCGTGTTGCTCGGGTAGTCGAGCACGAAGAGATATGGCGCGATGCCCGCCCCGGCGCAGCTACGCACCGTGTGCTCGACCATCTCGGGCGTGATGCCTTTGCGCAGGAGCTTCAGGCCCCGCTCGGACGAGGTCTCGAGGCCAAAGACCAG
>JACRCY010000517.1 GCA_016218785.1 Deltaproteobacteria bacterium | reverse complement strand
GCCGCCCCGCCGCCGCCCCACGACGAGCCTCGCGCCGTGCCCGAGCCGCGCGCGGGCCTCTCGCGCGGCGGCAAGCTCGCCGTGTTCGCCACCGTCGTGCTACTCGGCGGGGCCGCGGTCGGCGTGCTGCTCCTCTACCACCCCGCGGCGCACCAGCCGCGCCCCCGCGGCGCCCCGGTCCCCGCGCCCACCGGCTCGCTCTACGTGACCTCCCGCCCCGCGGGCGCCGCCATCAGCGTCAACGGCAAGCCCACCGGCCGGCGCACCCCCGACACCATCGACGATCTGCCCACGAACCGCACCCTCAAGCTGGAGCTCGCCCTCGAGGGCTACCAGCCCTGGTCGCTCGAGGTCAGCGTGAGCGGTGACGAGCCCACGCCGGTGATGGCCGAGCTGACCCGCGAGGGTGGCGGTCGCGGCACCAAGCCCCCTGCCGGCCGCGAGCCGAGGCGCCGCCGAGGGCCGCCGTGAGCGGCGACGAGCCTCGCCTGATCGTCTACGGCTTCCGGGTCGAGCCGAACTGCGCCGATCTCCGCCTCGACCTCTACTTGAAGCACAAGATCGGCCGCCTCTCGCGCGCCCGCATCCAGAAGATCATCCGCAGCCAGCTCACCCTGAACGGCACGGCGCCGGCCAAGGCCGGCGTACGCGTGACCGCCGGCGACGAGATCGTGGTCACTCGTGAGGCGTGGGCCGAGCCCGACGTCCCCCGGCATTTCGGCGTCCTCCTCGACGACGAGGCGGTGCTGGCCCTCGACAAGCCGGCCGGGCTGCCGATCCACCCGACGGCCCGCTACTACTTCAACACCCTGACCGCCCTGCTCAAGGAGACCTACCCGGGCGAGCCGCTGCAGGTGGCCCACCGGCTCGACCGCGAGACCTCGGGGGTGCTGCTGGTCGCGCGCGGGCCGAAGCCCGGCCGGGCGCTCAAGCAGGCCTTCGAGCGGCGCCGCGTGCACAAGCGGTACCTGGCGCTGGTGCGCGGCCGACCGCCGGCCGCGGGGACCATCGACCTGCCGCTGAAGCTGGCCGGCCAGCCCATTCGCGTGATGATGGCCGTCGCTGCCGACGGGCTGCCGGCGCGCACGCGCTACCGGGTCCTGCGACCGCTGCGCGACGCGGCGCTGGTTGAGTGCTTCCCCGAGACGGGCCGCCAGCACCAGATCCGCGCCCACCTGGCGGCCATCGGCCACCCGGTGCTCGGCGACAAGGTCTACCCGGAGCCGCGCTGCTTCGCCGATTTCTGCGACCACGGCCTCACCGCGGGGCTCCTGGAGCGCCTGGACGGCTTCCCCCGCCAGGCGCTGCACGCCGCGGCGATCACCTTCCCTCACCCGCGCGACGGCCGTCCCACCACCGTGGAGAGCCCCCTCCCCGACGACCTGCGCGCCGCCTTGGAACGGATGTCCTGAATGCGCCCACTCGTCCTGGCCCTCTGCCTCTCCGCGATCCCGGCCGCTGCGGCGGCCGCGGCTACCCCGCTGTCCGCGGCGGCGGTCGACCTCATCCCTCCGGCCGACTGCACCGATGGCGCAACCCCGCAGAGCGCGCCGACGGAGGGCGGCCTCCTCCGCCTCTGGGTGCGGCCGCCGGGCCAGCTGGTGTGGGCCCGCCTCACGGCCCGCCGCGTGCGGCCCGACTCCGCCGACCTGCCGCGCCTCGACCGCGAGGTGGGCCGCTTCGTCAACGCCGCCGCCAAGCTCGAGGGGGGGCGCGCGATCCGCTCGAGGATGCGCGCGCTCGGCGAGACCCAGGCGTACGAGGTCTGGTTCACGGGCACCCTGGGCGCCGACCCGAGGCTGGGCGCCCTCCTGGTCGTGCCCGTCGACGGTGGCACCCTGGAGCTGCTGCTCCTCGGCGAGACCGGCGCCGAGCGCGAGAAGCTTGACGCCGGGTGGGAACAACTGGTGGCGGGCGTGAAGATCAAGCTCAAGCGCCCTCACGCGGCGTCCACGGCGTACACCGACGCCGCCGGGCTGCGGCTCCAGCCGCCGCCGCAGTACCACGACCTGCCCGCCCCGAAACGCGAGCCCGACTCCCCCGCCGAGCAGAAGGCGGCCTGGATGCGCCACGGCCTCCAGGAGCAGCAGGCCCTGATGATTACCTTCATCCGCGGCGGCGGCGGCGCGGCCTACCGCGAGCAGGCGCGCGCGGCCGAGGGCAAGGCGCCGGTCGCGCTCGAGCAGGTGGCCAGGATGCCGGTCCCCGCCGAGGGGACGGGGGGCGCCCTCCCCTACGCGGTCGGCGGCGAGACCACGCTCCTCGTCTACCAGGCACTCCCGGGGGGCCGCCTGTCGCTCTCCGCCCTGCTCCCCCGGGGCAAGGAGGACCTCCTCGTGCTCGCCTACCTCGCGGCGCAGGACGACTTCGCGGACCACCTCCCTGCCTTCGGCGCCCTCTGCGCCCAGGTGCAGCCGCGGCGCACGCGGTGGTGGCCCTTCGCCGTGGCCGGCGTCGCCGCGCTCCTGCTGGCGGCATTCATCGCGCTGCGCAAGCGACGCGCGACCTGAGCCCGAGCACCGGCGCTCCGCGATCCAGCTACTCGCTCGACTCCTCGTACTCCAGGCGGTAGAGCCCCTGGCCGGGGCGGGCGTAGAGCAGCGCCGGTGGGACGGCCCGGAGCGCATCGCGGAGGGCCGCGGGGAGCGGCACCCCGGCCGCGTCCACCGGCGTCGCGGGGCCCCGCGCGCGGCGCGGGCCGCCCCCCTCGCCCACCAGGCTCGCGATCCGCTCCACGATGCTGCGCTTGAGGCGGGGGAGCATGACGACGTCGGCCGGCTCGTCGGGGGTGAGCCCCGCGCGCCGTCGGGCCACGTCGAGCACCTCCAGGAACCCGCCGTGGTCGTCGATCAGACCCCGCGCCTTCGCCTGCGCGCCCGTCCACACGCGGCCGCGCGCGATGGCGTCGACCTTCCCGAGGTCGAGCTTGCGGCCGGCCGCCACGTACTCGAGGAAGCGCACGTACTCGAGCCGCAGGATGCGGGCGATCGCGTTGCGCTCCTCGTCGCTCCAGACGCGGAACGGGCTCGAGATGTCGGCGTGGGCGCCGCGGGTGTAGGTCTCGACGCTGACGCCGAGTCGTTGCGCGAACGCGTGCACGTCGAACTTGCCGGTGAAGATGCCGATCGACCCGGTGATGGTCGACGCCGGCGCGAAGATGCGCTCACACGGCGCCGCCACGTAGTAGCCGCCCGAGGCGCCGAGATCCCCCATGGAGCAGAGGATCGGCTTCTTGCCGCGGGTGCGCACGACCTCCCGGGCGATCTCATCCGCGGCCACGACCGAGCCGCCCGGGCTGTTGATGCGCAGCACGATGGCGCGCGTGCTGGAGTCCTCGCGTGCCTGGCGGATGGCTGCCGTGATCGACTCGCTCCCCGCGATGCGCCGGTTCAGGATCGGCAGGTCGCGGCTCTTCCCCTCGACGATGTCGCCGTCGACGAAGATCACGGCGACGCGCGGGGGGCGCCAGGTCCGGGCGAAGCGGGCCGCCGTGGGCGTGTCGCGCACGCGCACGCGGTGGCCGTACACCTCGCCGAGGAGCCCTTCGATCTCGTCGCGGTACTTGACGTCGTCGACCAGCCGGGCCGCCTTCGCCTCCTGGGCCGCGTACGGGCCGTGGTCGACGAGGCGCTTGACGTCGGCCGCCGGGAGCCGGCGCTCCCGGGCGATCGCGGCCACGACCCGGTCGTAGGTGTCGTCGAGCACGGCCTCGCGCATCTCGCGGGCGGGGGGCGAGGAGCCCTCGCGGGTGTAGGCCTCGGGGGCGCTCTTGTACTCGGCGATCTTGACGAAGTCGGCGGCCACGCCGAGCTTGTCGAAGGTCCCCTTGTAGAACATGAGCCGCTGGGCGATGCCGGTCAGGCGCACGTCGCCCGACGGGCCGAGCCAGATCCGCTCGCACGGCGCCAGCATGTAGTAGGTCCGCATGCCGAGGCTGGGCGCCCAGGCGAAGACGCGCTTGCCGGCGGCGCGGAGCCGCCCGATCGCGGATCGAACCTCCTCGGCGCGGCCCCACCCGACCGCGAGGTCGTCCTGCACCAGGAGCACGCCCTTGACCGACGGATCGTGCTCGGCCTGGCGCAGCTCCAGCATGACCTCCACGAAGTCGCGGTCGGACCCGCCGCTGCCCTCGAGCACGATCCGCCGCACCTGGGCCGGGCCGGGCCACAGGGGGCCGTGGCGCTCCGCGGACAGCCGCAGCCAGCCCGAGGCGCCGTGGAAGCTGTGCGCCCCGGCCGGCGCCTGGCCGAACAGGGCGTAGACCGCGGCGGTCAGGTGATCGAGGTCCACCCGCAGCCCGGCAGCGCCGCGGAAGTCCCAGCGGGTGATGGTCTGCGGGTACTGCGACTCCTCGGTGAGCGCCAGGCGGCGGGCCTCGAACTCCCCCTCCAGGTAGAGCCCGCGCGTCAGGCGCAGCGACGCTCGCGCCCGGGGATCGGCGCGGTGCGCGCCCGCCACCCGCACCGCGGCCGCGACCTCGAGGCGGTCGTCGCCGGCGGGGCGCAGGGTCACCTCGAACTCGTGCACCCGCGGCACGTGCCAGACGCGCCTGGGCTGGTCGAAGACCTGCATGGCGGGGGAGTTCAGGTCGCGCAGCACGTAGGCCGCGGCGAGGTGCGCGAACGGCCGGAGGACGAGGCCCACGTCGAAGGTGTTCATCCCGTCGACGCCGTGCCCCGTCGCGGAGAAGAGGTGGCCCCAGGTCGCGCCCAGCGCCAGCCCCGGCAGCAGCTTGACGCCGACGGCGAAGGACAGCCGCTGCGCTCCGGGCGCCGAGCAGAACGAGCCGGGCGGCCGCATGAACTCGAGCGCCACGCCCGAGTTGACCCGGCCGAGCACCGGCCGGAACGCCAGGTAGACGCCGTCGCCGCGACCGCCCCGCCGCTGGTGCCCGTCGATTTCGGTGTGGAGGTAGGTGAGGCTCGCCGACCGCATCAGCGCGAGCCCGGCCGGGTTGAGCACGGTCGCGGTGGCATCGGCGTCCCCGGCCAGCGCCCCCGCCGGGATCTTCACGCCCTGAGTCGGCGACTCGTCCACGACCAGGCTCTGGGCGGCCACGGACCCGGCGCCGAGCAGCGTCATGACCAGGACGAGTGCGTGCAGGCAGGTCCGCATGGTCACCGCCGGGTGAGGAGCTGCTCGATCCGGTAGCCCGCCTGCAGGAAGAACTGCAGGTCGGAGGCGTTGTCGTCGAGGTCGATGGGCGTCGTTCCGGTCAGGCGCGCGAACTCCTCCTCGAGGGCGCGGGCCGGGCCGCGCGGGCGGCGTTCGTCGTTGGGCCCGAACACGCGCCAGAACTCGTCCCAGAGCGCGCGGGCCGCGGCGGGCAGGGCCTCGGGGCAGACCACCGGGTGCCCGCCGTCGACGCGGATCCACCCCGCCGCGAGCGCGCGCACCACCGGGTAGAGATGCGGCGGCGCGCCCTCGGCGTCGGAGAAGAAGTGGAAGCGCCAGGTGTCGTCGACATAGGTGTAGTAGATGTCCCAGAGCGGCTCCGTCGCGCCCATCCAGGCCGTCCCGTACTTGGCCAAGAGGTCGACGGGCTCGGAGTAGCCGACGAGGGTCAGGTCCTGCGGGTCGTTGGTCCGGTCGCTGTAGTAGAAGGGGACATAGGTCGCGGCGAGCGCGCGCACGCTCGGGAACTGGGCCCGTCGGCCGTCGAGGCCGGGGAAGCGCGAGTGGGCGTTGCCGCCGTAGAGACCGGTCGCCGGGTCGCGCCAGAGGACCACGTTGTGCTCCGAGTCCTGCCGCGCCTCGAGCAGGACCATGCGCGGCTCGTGCCCGTGGAGCGTGTTCACCGCGTAGGCCAGCATCGCCCCTTCGAAGCAGTGGGCGAGCGCGGTCTCGAGGACCCGGCGCGGCGGGTGCGCCGTCTCCTCGGTCTCCACCGAGGCGTGGTCGTTGTTGTAGTAGACCCGCTGGTTCAGGAACTCCTGCACCTTGTCCGGCGTGTCCAGGGCGGCGATGACCACGAGCTCCTCCGGGCCGAAGACGAGCCCGAGCTCCTCGGCCACGCTGGTGACCCGGGCGAGCGCGGCCGGCGCGACCCGCGCGCGGTAGCGGTCGGCGAAGAGGCGGACCTGCTCGGCGGGCGGGCGGAGCACGAGGGGGCCTGCGGGGAGGGGTCGGCTCATGCGGATCCTCGGCGGCGCTGTGCCGCTAGTAGTAGCGCTCGCGCTCCGACGTGGCAAGCGCGGCGGGTAGCCCCGTCATCCGCCTCACCAGCAGTAGCCGGAGATCGGGCCGCAGATGCACCAGCCACAGTCGGGGCACTTGCTCCCAGGGCAACACCGCTCGCCCGCCGCGCCGCAGTGCTCGCACGCGCCGCCGGAACACCGCAGATCCTCGGCGCCACACGCGTCCCCGGCGCAGCACTGCTCCCCCTCGTCGCCGCAGTGCTCACACGTCCCGCCGGAGCAGCGCAGATCGCTCGTCAGGCAGGTGTTCCCCGAGCAGCAGTCCTCGCCCGCGTTCCCACAGGGCGGCGGGGCATCGGCACCCGGCGGCGCGTCTTGGGGCGCCGCGTCGGCGGCGTTGCCGTCGGTGCCGGCCGCGTCGGTCGCGGTGATCGTGTCCCCCGGCCCCGCGTCCAGCGGCGCCGGTGCATCGCGCGGTTCCCCATCCTGCGCCCGCGCCTCGGCGGCGGGTGCATCGACCGCGACGCCGCCCTCCTCCTCGAACGCGAGCCCGTCCACGTCGAAGCGGCACCCGGACGCCAGCGCCAGCAGCACGGCGAGCCCGGCCGCCCACCGCTGACCGGCGAGCCCGATGCCACCGCGGCCTCGGCTGCGCGTCGCCACCGATCTCACCCTCGCAGATCCACGCTACTGCGACTCGCCGGACGCCACAAGGCGCACTTGCGTCGCGCACGGGGCCGCGATATGTGTCCCCCCCATGAAGGTGGCACTCTGCGGGTTTCCCGGCTCGGGCAAGACCACGGTGTTCAACGCCCTCACGGGGCTCCAGGCACAGGTCGGCCTCGGCGCCAAGACCGGCAAGCAGAACCTGGGCGTGGTGAAGGTCCCCGACGCGCGCGTCGCCGCGCTCGCGAAGCTCTACCAGCCGAAGAAGACGACCTACGCCGAGGTGAGCTTCGTGGACGTGGCGGCCGGCGGCACGGGCCGCGGGCTCGACGTCGCCACCATCGCGGCCATGCGCGAGGGGGACGCGCTCTCCCAGGTGGCGCGCGCCTTCGTCGACCCCCAGGTCGAGGCCAGCGCCGCCGCCGACCCGCTGCGCGAGATCCGCGACTTCGAGTCCGAGATGAACCTCGCCGACCTGATGGTCATCGAGAAGAAGGTCGAGCGCCTGCGCAAGGGGGAGAAGGGTCAGCCGCGCGAGCAGGAGCTGCTCGAGCGCATGAAAGCCCACCTCGAGGCGGAGAAGCCGCTCCGCGAGCTGCCGCTCGCCGCGGACGAGTGGGCGCAGTTCAGCGGCTACCGCTTCCTCTCGCAGAAGCCGCTGCTGCTGGTGCTCAACGTGGCCGAGGAGGAGGTGACGAAGCCCGCGCCCGCGCCGATCGCGGCCCACGCGACCGAGCACGGCCTCGGCCTGCTGGTCCTCTCCGGCAAGGTGGAGATGGACATCGCGCAGCTCGACCCCACCGAGCAGCCCGACTTCGCGCGCTCCCTCGGCCTCGACGAGCCCGCCGCCGGCCGCTTCGTGCGCAGCGCCTACGCGCTCCTCGACCTCGTCAGCTTCCTCACCGTCGGCCCGGACGAGGTGCGCGCCTGGACCATCCGCCGCGGCACCCGCGCTCGCGAGGCCGCCGGCAAGATCCACACCGACCTCGAGCGCGGCTTCATCCGCGCCGAGGTCACCCGCCACGAGGACCTGCTCGCCCTCGGCTCCGAGGCGAGGTGCCGCGAGGCCGGCAAGCTGCGCACGGAGGGCAAGGACTACGTCGTCCTCGACGGCGACGTGATGCACGTGCGCTTCGCGGTGTAGGCGCACGCGCCCGTCTGGCAGCGTGACCAGTCCGTCACCTGGCCGGGTCATGGCCGCAGCTTCGCGCGGGGCCGGGAGGAGGTCAACGCTGCCCCTTGACAGGGGCGGCGGTCGGGCTTAATTTGCACTGTGATGCAAACGAACAAACGAAGGCGCCGGCGAAGGCGCCGTCCGCGCCCGGCGTGCTGCGAGGACCTGGGGCGCCTGCTCTCGCCGCGGCTGTTCAAGGCGCTCGGCGACCCGAGCCGGGTCGGGCTGCTGACCCGGCTGGCGTGGGCCGGGCGGCCGCGGACGGTGAGCGAGGTCGCGGACGGTACCGAGCGCGACATCTCCGTCGTGTCCCGGCACCTCGCGATCCTGCGGGACGCCGGCATCATCGAGTGCACCAGGCACGGCAAGGAGGTCCGGTGCTCGGTACGGGCCGGCGCCCTCGCGGGGCTGCTCCGCGACCTGGCCGACACGCTCGAGGCTTGTTGTCCTGCTGACGGGGCCGCCGCCGCGGCCTGCGACCGGGGGAGGAAGAGAGGAACCCATGAACCGAAGTGACGAGATCCGCAAGCACGTGGCCGAGTCGTACGCCCAGGCGGTCCGCAGCACCGCGGGTGGATGCTGTGGCGCGGACGCGGTACCCACCGGTGTGGCCGCGAAGCTGGCGGGCTACACGAGCGCCCAGCTGGAGGCCCTCCCCCGGGACGCGGTGGTGAGCTCGTTCGGGTGCGGCAACCCGGTGGCCTTCGCCGAGGTGCGCCCCGGCGACGTGGTCCTGGACCTGGGCTCGGGCGCGGGCATCGACATCCTGCTCGCCGCCAAGAAGGTCGGGCCGACGGGCCGCGTCATCGGCGTCGACATGACCGAGGAGATGATCACCCGGGCGCGCGCCAACATCGCGGCCGCGGGCCTCACCAACGTCGAGGTGCGGCGCGGGGTGATCGAGGAGCTCCCGGTCGAGTCGGGCACCGTCGACTGGGTCATCTCCAACTGCGTGATCAACCTCTCGCCGGAGAAGGATCGGGTGTTCCGCGAGATCGCCCGCGTGCTGAAGCCCGGCGGCCACATGGTGGTCTCCGACATCATGGTGACGGACCTGCCCGCGTGGGCGCGCCAGAGCGCGGCGCTCTACGCGTCCTGTATCGGCGGCGCCATCTCGGAGGAGGCCTACCTCGACGGACTGCGCGCCGCCGGCCTCGTGGAGGTCGAGGTGCGCGAGCGCCTGGTCTACGACGGTCCGCAGCTGCTGGCCCTGGCCGGTGTGGGCTTCGAACGCACCTCCAGCTGCTGCGGCGGACCCGTCGACGAGAAGGTCGCCGCGACGGTGGCGGACGCGCTCGCCGGGAAGATCTGGAGCGCGAAGGTGCACGCCCGGCGTCGCGCGGGTTAGGCGGTGGCACGGCGCCCGAGGCGTCATTCGGGCGACCGGCGGCGGGCGGGGAGGAGGCGGCTAGTCGGCGGCGGTGGCGGCGGCCAGGAACTCGTCGAGGGTCTCCTGGCTCGTCTGGTCGAGGGCGGAGAGGCGCCCCGCGACTCCCCGCCGGGGCTGGATCTCCTTGCGCGCCACCTCGAGGGTGCAGCGGAAGGAGCGTTCCTTGAAGACAACCTCGAGCACGAACCGGGTGCCGAGCGGTATGGCGTCGGGGTTCTCCTCCTTGAGGAAGAGCCCCCGGCGGCTCGCCTCGACGACGTCGAAAGCCCGCCCCGCGTAGGCGCCCTCGAGGACGGTCGCGACCATCCCCGGGAAGAAGCCGCGCGGCTCCGTACGTCGTTCGACCTCCTCGACTACGAGGTCGTCCTCCTCCAGCTCGTCGTGCTTGGCCATGCGGCGCCCTCCGCGGCAAGTATAGAGAGAAGCGCCCGGCGGTGGAAGAGGATCGTCGCGCCTCCGCTGACGGCTACTTCTTCCCCTTCCGCCGCTCGACCCTGGGCGGCTGGGCCACCGGCTCCTTGACCTTTCGGACCTTCGGGCTCGCCCCCCTGGTCGCCTTGTCGGCCGCCGCCGCCAGCTTCTCGGCGCGCAGGAGCCCCTTCTTGGCGTCCCGGTTCCTGGGCCTGAGCTCCACGGCGCGCCGGAAGGCCTCGACCGCGTCGTGGTACGCCCCCTTCTTGAGCAGCGCCTCGCCGAGGGTCACGTGCCCGCGCCCGCTCACGTCGCCCAGGGCCACTGCCTCCTTGGCGTCGGTGGCGGCGGCGTCGTAGCGCCGCCGCTTGAGCTCGAGCTCGGAGC
Source organism: Deltaproteobacteria bacterium (assembly GCA_016218785.1). Taxonomy (GTDB): domain Bacteria; phylum Myxococcota_A; class Polyangia; order JACRCY01; family JACRCY01; genus JACRCY01. Next base: position 774 of record JACRCY010000517.1, on the reverse strand, counting down.
GCGCGAGCAGTGCCCGCGTCAGCCCCGCCGCGGCGTGCTCGCCCTGCGGGTCGAGGCCGTACAGGCCGCGGAACGTGGCCTCGGCCTCGTCGTACTTGCGGCGCTTGAGATACACGTCGCCGTCGCGGTGCAGCCCCTTCGCGATCTTCGCGCGGAGGGTCGTGGCGTCCGGGTCACCCGGCTGGGCCTCCTCGATGCGCGCGAGGTAGTCGCGCACGCAGTCCCCCGCGGGCGCCACCCAGCGCCGCGCCGCGGCCGCCTTGCGCGCGGCGCCCAGCAGACGCGAGACCTCCTCGGTGGACAGCGCCGGCCTCGCGGTCGCGGTGCCGCCGTCGGCCGCGATCCCGGCGAAGGCAGCGTCGAGGCCCGGCTCGACCGGAGCCACCGCCGGGGCGGCGTCCTGCTGCGTCGCGACGATCCGGGAGGGCCCGACCGGCACCGTCACCGGGGTCCGCCGCGCCTTGAGCACGGCCGGCAGGCCGAAGTAGAGGCCCGCCGCCATGCCGAGGACGAGCATGGCCAGTACCGGCCAGAGGCCGACCCGGCTCCGTGGGCGCGTCGCGCCCGGCGGCACGTACTCGACCAGCGGGCGCACCTCGGCCGTGGAGCGCGGACCCTTGCGCTCCACGGCGAGCGGCGACACCTCCGGCTCCCTGCCCGGCGGGGCCTGCCCCCGGGTCTCGTCGTCGTCGACCTCCGACGGCACTGCCAGCGGGCCCGACGGCGGGCCCGGCGGCCGCGCGGGCCCCGGGCCGGCTGACGCCGCCGTCGCCG
>JACRCY010000516.1 GCA_016218785.1 Deltaproteobacteria bacterium | reverse complement strand
CGCCGGCGATTCCGAGATGGTCATGCGCGCCCTGACCGCGGCGGCCGCGGCCGAGGAGGACCAGCCGCGCCGGGCCGCCCTCCAGCTGCGCCGCGCCCATCTCGCGCGCAGCGCGCTCTTCGACCCGGCCACGGCAGCGGCCGCGATCGACACCGCCCTCGCCTGCGCCCCGGACGCCCCCGAGGTCCTCGCGGCGGCCGCGGAGGCTGCGGAGCTGAAGGGCGATCCGACGCGCGCCGAGGAGCTGCTGGGGCGACGCGCCGCCAGCCTGACGGGGCGCGAGCTGCGCGCCACGCTCGATCGCATGGCCCAGCTGGCCCTGCGCCGGGGCGACGCCGCCGCCTTCGCGCGACACCTCGACGCCATCCTGGCCCTCGACCCGAGCGACGAGCGTGCCCTCGCCGCGCTCGCGTCGCTGCGACGCACCAGCGGCGACGCGGCCGGAGCGGCGGCGCTGTTCGGGCGGCTGGCCGAGGTGGCCCGCGGCGACCGGCGGCGCGCCGAGTTCCTGCTGGCGCGCGGCGCCCTGCTCGCCGACCGCCTGCACGACCTGGCCGGCGCGCTCGAGTGCTACACCCAGGCGGCCGCTGCCAACCCCACCCCCGACGGCGTTGCCTGCGTCGCCGCCGTGGCCATGGACCTCGGCCGCTTCGACGCCGCCGCCGCCGCCCTCGAGCGCCGCAGCGAGCTGCTCGGGAGCGAGGACGAGTGGGCGCGCGGCGAGACGCTGGCGCGCCTCGGTGCGGTGCGCCGTCATCAGGGGCGGGACCCCGCCGCCCGCGAGGCCTTCCGCCAGGCAGCCGCCGTGCTCAGGGAGGGAACGCTGTGGGCGGAGATGCTCCGCCGTCAGGTCGAGCTGGCCCTCATCGCCGGGGACCCGGTCGATGCGCTCGCCGCCCTGCGCACGCTGGCCGACGCGCACGGAGCCTCGTCGGCCGACCTGGCCCAGCTGGCCCAGCTGAAGGCCGCCGTGGGCGCCGCCGCCACCGTCGTGCAGCCGCCGCCGGAGCCGCCGGCACCGCCGCCGGAGCCGCCGGCACCGCCGCCCGCGGAGGGCCTGCCACCGACGGCGCGCACGACCCTGCGGCTCACCTCTCGCCCGGGGCGCCCGCCCGCCAGGCCGGAGCCTGCGGCCACGCCGTCGTCGGAGGCGGCCGCCTGGCCCGGAGACTCGGCCAGGGGAGCGCCCGACGAGGCCTCGCCGGCGCCCGACGAGCCCGCCGATGGGGTGCCCGAGCCGATGGGCGGCCTCGAGACCGCGCCCCTCCACGTCTCCGCGCACGACACCAAGCCGGTGGCGACGGTCGCCTTCCTGCGTCGGCGCGTCGAGCAGGCGGCCACGGCGGGGGACGACGCCAGCCTCGACCCCGCGACCGCCGAGCTCTGGGACCGGCTCCCCGGCGACCCCCTCGCCTTCCAGCACCGGCGGCGGCTGCTGGCCAGCCGCGGCGACCACGCCGACCTGGCCGAGCTGATCGCGATGCGGATCCGGCACTCGGGGGGACGCGACGAGCGGCTCGAGCTGTGGTGCGAGCTCGGCCACCTGCTCGACGAGCACATCGGCGACATCGAGGGCGCCAAGCAGGCCTTCGAGGCGGCGCTGGCCGAGGCGTCCGAGCACCCCGCCGCCCTCGAGGGGCTCGCCGACCTCTGCTACCGGGGTCACGAGCTGCCGCGGGCGCGCGAGCTGTACGCCCGCCTCGGCGATCGCGGCGTGCGCCTGACGCCGGACGCCCTCGCCCACCGGCGCGGCGAGCTGGCCGAGGCGGCCAACGACCGCGCCGACGCCCGGCTCCTCTACCTCGCCGCCGCCGAGGCGAACCCGGCCTCGCTCGAGGCGCGCGAGGCGCTCGCCCGCCTCGCCCTCGTCGACGGCGACCGGCCCACCGCCATCCGCTGGCTGAAGGAGGTGGAGGGGCTGCTCCCCCTCTCCCAGGTGGCCCGCCGCACCGACGTGCGCCACCAGCTCGCCGAGCTGCACGCGCGCGCCGCCGAGCCCGGGATCGCCCGGGTCTACCTGGAGCTGGTGCTGGCCGAGAACCAGGACAGCGCCTCGGCGCTGGAGCTGGCGGCCGGCGTCTACGCGCAGCTCGGGCAGTGGGAGCTGGCCGCGCGGGCCCTCGAGCGGCTCAGCTTCGTCGTAGAGTCCCCCGAGCGGCGCGCCGACCTCCTCTACCGCCGCGGCGAGATCTACCGCCGCCGCCTCGGCGACCCGGAGCGCGCCACCGACTGCTACCTCAAGGCCGTCGACCTCGCGCCCGATCACGTCCCCACCCTCCGGCGGGTGATCGACCACTACTGGACCCAGGGGGACTGGCCCTCGGTGGCCGAGCTGGGCGGCGACCTCGCGCGCCTGGGACCGCCGCTCGCCGACGCCGCCATCTTCGCGCTGCGCTGGGCCCTCGCCACGGTCCTCGCGAGCCGCGACCTCGTCACGGCCACGACGCGCCTCGGCCGCGTCCCGCTCGACGCCGAGGAGCTGCGCGGGCTGCTGAGCCACGTGGCGAGCCGCCAGGCCGCCGCGGGCGCGCCCGTGGAGACGGTCGACGGCCCGTTCGCCCTCCTCGCCGCGGCGGGCGGCGAGCGGCTGATGGACGCCCTCGTCGAGGAGCTGGACCACTTCCTCCGGTCGCACCCGGCCGACTCCGGCTGCCGCCGCGTGCTCGGCCGCCTCCTCGAGCAGCGCGGCAGCCCCCTGCGCGCGCGGGGCCACTACGCGGTCTGCGTCTTCCTCGCCCCGCAGGATCCGGCGCGGACCCGCCTCGAGGCGCTGGGGCCGCCCGGCCCGCCCGCCGCCGAGGCGCTGGCCGGGATGGGCGCCGCCGTCCACCCCGACGTGCGCGGGCCGCTCCGTCGGCTGCTGACGCTGCTGGCCCCGGCGCTGGCGACCATGCGCCCGGGGAAGCCACAGCTGATCGGCCCCCCGTTGGACGAGGCCACCGCGCCCCTCCCCTGCGCCAGCATCGAGCGGCTGCGCCAGCTGCTCGGCGTCGGCGCCCTGAACGTCCATTGGATCGGGGACGCGAGCGCCACCGTGGCGGTGGAGACGTCGCGCCCGCCGCGCGTGCTGGTCAGCCGGGCCGCGGCCTCCCTGCCGCAGGCGGAGCTCCAGTTCCTGGTGGCCCGCGGCCTCGAGCTGATGCGCTCCGGCGGGCTGCTCCTCCAGCGCCTCAAGGACGAGGAGGTCGCCGCGATCCTCTCCGGGCTGGTGGCGGATTTCGTGCCGCACGATCACCCGCTCACCGGCCTCGGCCGGAGCTTCGCGGAGCAGCTGGCCGCGGCTGGAGTCCGCTCCGCGAGCCTGCCGGCCGCGCTGCGCACGCAGATCGCGGAGGATCTCGAGTCCTACTTCGCCGGGCCCGCCGATCTGGCGGCGGTCCGCCGCGGCCAGGAGTGCTCGGCCGACCGCATCGGGCTCCTGGCGTGCGGTGACCCCCTGGCCGCGCTGCGGGCCCGGGCGCGCCTGGAGGGCGCCGTCGACGACGCGACGCGCGCCGCGCTGCTCGAGCGCTCCGAGCCGCTCCGCATCCTCATCGATTTCGCGACCGGCGCCGAGATCGAGGCCTGCTTCCTGCACGGCTGAGGAGACCAACGGCGCATGTCGACCGCCCGCCGCGGGGTGCCCGGCTCGAATCCGATGCTCGCCGTCCTGGCGAGCGTGCTCGTGGGCGCGTGCGGCGGTGGCTCCGCGGGGCCCGCACCCATCCGCGTCGAGGAGCTGTTCGGGGAGGTGGTGCTGAACCCGACCAGCAACACTCCGCTCTGCGCCGAGGTCGTCTTCCGCCCGGTCGGCGACACGGTCGTCACCGTCGCGGTCGCGGGCCCGACCGAGGGCGAGGGCGCCTTCTCGGCCGAGCTCGCGGTGACGGGGACCGCCGCCGAGGTGCGCCTCCCGATCCTGGGCCTCTTCCCCGCGCACGACAACCGGGTGTCGTTCACCGTGCGCGAGGCGGGTGGCCGGGAGGTCGGGACCCACGTCGTGACCCTCACGACCGGCCCGCTGCCGGCCGACTTCCCGGCGGTGACGGCGGCGGGCACGCACGACGAGGGGAGCTTCACCTTCGTCGAGTGGCTCCGCACGCAGATGTCCCGGCCCGAGGTCGTCGGCATCATGGTGGACGCCCGGGGGCGGGTGCGCTGGTACTCCGCCTTCCCCATCCCCACCCTCCACCCCATGGAGATCTTCGACGGCACGATGTACGCCGGCGACGCCGCGTCGCTCCTCCTCCGCTACGACTTCCTCGGCCACGAGATCGGGCGCGCGGACCTGGGCCAGCACGGCTACCAGCGGATCCACCACGACATCTTCCTCAAGCCCGACGGCAACGTGCTGCTGACCGCCGATCTCGTGGGGGCGGCGTTCATCGAGGACCGCGTCATCGAGATCGATCCGGTGGCCAACAACCTGCGCGCGCGCTGGAACCTGGCCGACACGCTCCCGGACGTGGCCGGCCTGTTCATGGACGTGCCCTTGACCAGCATGGCGCAGCCCGGCATCACCAACGACCCGATCCACAACAACGCCCTCTGGTACGACGAGTCTGACGACACGCTCATCGCCTGCTCTCAGCGCACCGGGGTGGCGAAGCTCTACCGCGGCGGGCAGCTCAAGTGGCTCCTCGCGCCGCACCTGGTGCGCTGGATCGACGACGCCGACGGCGACGGGGTGAGCGACAGCCTCGTCGACGGCTACGATCCCGGCAACCAGCTCACCTGGCTCAGCGACTTCGGGGGCCCGGCCTTCACCGACGAGCGCTACCCGGTCAACGGGAAGCCCACGACCGACTACTCCGGGTTCGACTTCGACTACGGGGAGTTCCTCCTCGAGCCGCTCGACGCCGCGGGCCTGCCCATCACGGACGAGGCCGTGCGCCGGGGCTTTGCCGATCACCCCGAGTTCGCGTGGCCGTTCCGGCCGCACTCCGCCAGGCTGGCGGCGAACGGCAACCTGCTGGTGTTCGACAACGGCCTCGGCCGGAACTTCGGCCTGCCGTTCGGCCCGCAGGCGTACAGCCGGGCGGTCGAGTACGAGATCGCGGCGGACCGGACGGACGGCTACGGGGGGACCGTGCGGCAGGTGTGGGAGTACCGGCTGACCGCGGACCCGCCGTGGCACGCGCTGAGCGTGCTGGTGAGCAACGCCAACGAGCTGCCCGGGGGCACGCGCCTGGTCACGTCGGGCGCGATCGGGTCGTCGTTCATCCAGGGCACCATCCTGGGCACCTACGACGGCCCGATCGGTGCCCTCGTGATCGAGGTGGACCCGCGCGACAACTCGGAGCTGCACTGGCTGCGGTTCGACCGCGTGGTCGACGCCCTGCACCCGCCCCCCGAGTTCTCCGTCTACCGCGCCGGGCGCGTCGACCCCTATGCGTACTGGCGGGGCCGATCCCTGGGCGCGCCGTGACGCCGCTGCGCCGGCCGACCCCCGCCCTCCGTCGCCTCGGCGCGCTCGTCCTCGCGCCGCTGCTGACACTCGGGGCCTGCGGCGACGAGCTGCGCCCCGACGACCTGCCGGCCGGTTGCCGCGACGAGGCCTGGCGCGCGGTCTTCCTCGCCAGCTCCGACGGCGGCGTCGTGCTGGACGACGGCGGGCAGGTGGTCGTGGCGCTCGCCGCGGCCGACGTCGACGCGACCCTAGATCCCTATGGCGTGGCGCCCCTCGCCGCGGTGGTCGCCGTGCCCCGCGTGAAGCCGGAGTGCGTCCGCTCGGTCGCCGTCACGGTCACGGGCCTCGACGGCGAGGATCTGGCGGTGACGCTGCCGTACGACGCGGGCTACCGCGAGCGCTACGCCTGCCCCGACCTGCTGCGCGCCGGGCAGCAGGCGGTGCCGGTGCCGGTGCTGGGGCTCTACCCGGACCACGCCAACGAGGTCCGCGTCGCCGTCTCCGAGGGGGGCGCGGTGCACACGGCCAGCCTGACCATCACGACCGGGCCCATCGCGGCGTGGCTCCCGACCGTCGTCATCGCGGCCGCCGAGCGCGACCTCATGGAGCCCGGCTGGAACCTCGCCGGCTTCCGCGCCGGCGAGAACGGCTTCAAGGCGCGCCCCTTCGTCTTCGACCACCACGGCCGCATCCGCTGGGTGCTCCTGGCCTCCGCCGCCGTCGCGCCCGGGTTCGTGACCCCCTTCGAGCCCCTGCGGAACGGCAACCTCCTCCTGGGCTTCGGGGACGCCGTGTACGAGCACTCGCTGCTCGGGCGCGAGGTGAGCCGCTGGCTCCTGCCCGAGGGGTTCCAGCAGGACCACGACGTCGTGGAGATGCCCGACGGGCACCTCCTGGTGTGCGGGAAGAGCCACGGCGCCAGCATCATCAGCGGCACCGGCCAGGAGCTCTCGCCGAGCGACCAGGTCCTCGAGATCGACCGCGCCACCGGCGAGGTCCGCAACGTGTGGGACCTGCGGCGCTTCTTCGACGTGGACCGCTACACCTTCATGAAGACCGGGAACGGCCAGGACTGGCTCCACCTGAACGCCGTCGTCTACGACCCGGCGGACGACTCGGTGATCGTGTCGGGCAAGCACCAGGGGATCGCCAGGATCACGCGCGGCGGCGTGAACGTGGCCGATCCCCACGCGGGCAAGGAGCTGCGCTGGATCCTGGCGCCCCACCTCGGCTGGGGAAGGGCCGGCCGGGACGGGACCGGGCCGGAGCTGGCGCCGTACCTGCTCGTGGCGGTGGACGAGGCCGGGACGCCCTTCCCCGACGAGATGCAGGACGGCACGACCAGCACCCCGGCGTTCGCGTGGCCCTACGGGCAGCACGCGCCGCTGCTCCTCCCGGACGGCTCGCTCTTCCTGTTCGACAACGGCGACGGCCGCGATCTCTGGAGGTACCCGGGCGAGGCGTTCAGCCGCGGCGTGGTCTATCGGGTGGAGCCCGGGGTCGGCGCCGTCGGCGGCACGGTGCGGCAGGTCTGGCAGTACGGCCGCGAGCGCGGCGCCGAGCTGTTCGCGCCGGTGCTCAGCGACGTGGACGTGGGCCCGGCCACCGGGAACCGCTTCATCCTCCCCGGCTCCTACACCACGCGTCCCGACGGCACGCCCGGGGGCGTGGCCAAGATGGTCGAGGTCCGCCCCGCGGACGGCCGGGTCGTGTTCGAGGCGCACATCCTCATGCGCGGCGACCGCGCCTGGGGCGACGACCTCTGCTACCGCCAGGAGCGGATGGCGCTGTACTTCGGCGCCGCGCCCTGACCCTCCCGTGAGCGCTGTTGTTCGCCAGAACACCGTCCTCCTACCTGTCCCGGGCCCATGCTCCGCATCATCTGGATTGCGCTCCTCGCGCTCGCCTCGGTCTTCCGATCCCGCCGCAACTTGGTCTTGGAGAACCTGGCGCTCCGACAGCAGCTCGCTGCGTTCAAGTCGAGAGGGAGATCACCGCGAATCTGACCTGCCGACCGCGCGTTCTGGCTGGTGCTTCGCCGGTTGTGGTCGGCCTGGAGGGACGCGCTCGTGTTCGTGAAGCCGGACACCGTCGTCCGCTGGCATCGCGCCGGCTTCAAGATCTACTGGAACTGGATCTCGCAACGCGGCAGGAGAACCGGCCGGCCGGCCGTCGGCGCCGAACTCCGCGCCCTCATCCGCAAGATGGCCACCGAGAACGGCTGGGGTGCCCCGAGGATCCACGGCGAGTTGAAGATGCTCGGCCTCGACATCTCCGAGCGGACCGTCTCGCGCTACCTGCGTGGACTTCGTCGGCGGCCCGAAGCGGGGCCCTCCTGGTTGACGTTCTTGCGGAACCACCGGGAGGTCATCGCGGCAATGGACCTCTTCGTCGTCTGCACGGCCACGTTCCGCCTGCTCTACGTCCTGTTCGTGATCCGGCACGGCCGCCGGCAGATCGTCCACTTGAACGTGGCCGAACATCCGACCGCAGCCTGGGTCGTGCAGCAGATCCGCGAGGCGTTCCCGTACGACACCGCGCCGAAGTACTGCATCTTCGATCGGGACTCGATCTTCTGTGCGGAGGTCGTCGGCGCGGTGAAGGCCGCCGGCGCGGAACCAACCCGCACCGCGTATCGGTCGCCCTGGCAGAACGGGACCGCGGAACGCTGGATCTCCAGTGCACGGCGTGATCTGCTCGATCACGTGATCATCCTCGACGAGCGTCATCTGCTGCGGCTGCTGCGCGAGTACGTCCGCTATCACCACGACGATCGGACGCATCTCGGGCTCGGCAAGGACACGCCGGCGCGACGTGCTGTCGAGGGTCGGACGTCGGCCGGGGCGAAGGTCGTCGCGCTGCCGCGGGTCGGCGGGTTGCACCACAGGTACGTCTGGCGCGCAGCCGTGTAGCTCGCCCTCGTCCCCCTGCGCCCCCACGTCGTCACCATCCGCGACGACGTGCTTCGGCCGTCTGCTCAGTGCCCCGATTCCGCCCCATCCCCGTCACGTTCAGCCACCGACGGCGAACGCGCGCTGGCCGCTCAGCGCATCACGCTCCGCGGCCGCGCCCGACGATCCCGGCT
>JACRCY010000526.1 GCA_016218785.1 Deltaproteobacteria bacterium | reverse complement strand
CGCGGCCCGCGGGCGCGCACCTGCCCCCGGACGACCTCCCCCCCGAGCACCTGGCGGTGCACGGCTCGTGGTGGGAGCCGGCCCCCGGCGCGCCGCCGCCGGATGCCGCCGGCCACGCCGCGGCCCAGGCCGAGCAGGTCGGCAACCTGGTGCGCGCGGCCATCCTGACGCTGGCGCAGGAGCGGCGCGCCGCCCCCGCGGCGCGTGACGCGGCGCGGGTGCAGATCGCGGCCCTGGCGGCGCGCCTGGCCGAGACGGTCGGCCTGCCGGGCCCCGGCGGCTCCGCGACCAGCGCGGAGTGGGTCGAGCGGGCCACCGGCGCGCTGGTCGACCTCGCCGACGCGGCCGCCGGGCGCGGCGGACCGCGCCGCACCGTGGAGGCGCGGCTGCTGCACGACCTCCAGAAGGCCTGCACCGAGGACGAGATCCGCACCGTCGACGTGGTCGGGTGGGTGCTCTCCCTCGGCCGGCGCCAGGTGGTGCGCTCGCTGCCGGCGCTGCGCGCCGTGCGCATCGCGCGCCACCTGCGCGCCGCCGAGAAGAAGCTGGCCCGCATCCACCTGCCGGAAGCGCAGCGGCGCGAGGTGGCGGAGGTGGTCCACGACGCCCGCTTCCGCGCCGACGTCAACGTGCGCGCCTCGCTGGCGCCGCGCCTGGAGCAGGTGCTCGACGAGGTGGGCTTCGTCGCCCGGAACGTCCCCGAGCGGGTGGCGCGGCGCAAGATCGTGGCGGAGCTGCTCGACGAGGTGGTGCAGCGCGGCACCTTCGGCCTCGGCCACGTGCGCGACGCCGTCTCGCGCAACTCCCTGAAGCTGCCCGACCTGTCGCTGCGCGACCTGGCCCTCGGCGATCAGCTCCTCCGGATGGACCGCCGCCTCACCGACGCCCTCGACGGCGTCTACCGCGGCGGCACCTTCTACATGCGCTTCCTGCAGCGGGTCAGCTCGCTCCTGTTCGGCACCTGGCTGGGGCGCCAGCTCACCCGCTACTTCATCCTCCCCCTGGGCGCGGCCTTCGTGATCCTCGAGGGGCTCAACCACCTCGTCGGCCCGGTGCTGAAGCGCCTGCACGGCCACAAGGTCCACCTGCTGACGACCTGGTCGTTCGCCGCGGCCGCGCTCGCGCTCTTCCTGCTCATCCACAGCCCCGCCTGCCGCACGGGGACGCTGTGGGCCTTGCGGGCGCTGCGCTGGGTGCTGGCGACGGTGTTCTGGCGCGCCCCGCGGTGGCTCGTCACGCGCCCCGTCGTGCGGCTGGTCGTGCGGAGCCGCGCGTTCCGGGCACTGCTCGACTACGTGGTCAAGCCCGCCGTGCTCGTCGGCCCGCTGTGGCTGGTGTGGCGGGCGGTGCACCTCGACCACCTCCTCTGGCTCGCGCTCGTGGTCCAAGGGGCGGTCTACGTCGCGGTGGTCGCCGTCTTCAATTCGCGGCTCGGGCGCCTCGTCGAGGAGGCCCTGATCGACGCCACCCAGCGCGCCGCCCACCAGGTGCGGGCGCGCATCCTGCCGGGGCTCTTCCAGCTCATCGTGCAGGTGTTCCGGAGCCTGGTCGACGGCCTCGAGCGCGTGCTCTACGCCGTGGACGAGTGGCTGCGGTTCCGTCGGGGGGAGAGCGTCCTCGGCCGCATCGGCAAGGGCCTCTTCGGCGTGGTCTGGTTCTTCGTCACCTACCTCATCCGCATCTACGTGAACCTGCTGATCGAGCCGCAGATCAACCCCATCAAGCACTTCCCGGTGGTCACCGTCTCCCACAAGATCATTCTGCCGATGACGCCCACGTTCATCGCGATCTTCCGGGTGCCGTTCATGCCCCTCGGCCCGGTGTTCGCGAACACCATCGCGGCCACGACGACGGTGCTGCTGCCGGGCGTCTTCGGCTTCCTGGTGTGGGAGTTCAAGGAGAACTGGAAGCTCTACGCCGGCGACGGCGACCGCCCGCTCCGGGTGGCGCGGGTCGGCCACCACGGCGAGACCATGGGCTCCCTGCTCCGGCCCGGCTTCCACTCGGGCACGGTCCCCAAGCTCTACACCAAGCTCCGGCGCGCGACCTGGCGCCGCGACCCGTCCGTCGGCAAGCACCAGGAGGCGGTCCACCACACCGCCGAGGCGGTGAAGAAGTTCGTCGAGCGCGAGTGGGTCGGCCTGCTGATGGAGACCACGCGCTGGGGGCGGAGCCGCCCCGTCGCGGTGGGCCAGGTGGAGCTGGGCTCCAACCGCGTCCGGGTGGAGCTGCGCGCGCCGGCCATCGCGCCGGCGAGCGCGTGGCTGGTGCTGGAGGCGCAGTCGGGCTGGATCGTCGCGAGCCTGGAGCGCGACTCCGGCCCCTCGTGGGTCGGGGCCCTGGACGCGGAGGGCCGCCGCGTGCTCGACGCGGCGCTGTACGGGCTCTACCTGCAGGCGGGCGTGCAGCTGGTGCGCGAGCAGATGGAGAAGGAGCTGGGCCCCGACACGCCCTACGACATCGCCGACGAGGGGCTGGTGGTGTGGCCGGGCGCCCGGTACGAGACCGAGGTGGTCTACGACCTCCGCCAGGGGGCGGTGCTCCGGCCCGCGATCCGCGGCGCGGCCCCCGCGGCGCCGCCGCCGGAGCTCGAGGCGCGCCGGATCCGCTTCTGCGATCACCCGATGCACTGGTCGGCCTGGGTGGACGCGTGGCGCGCGGAGCCGGGGCGCGAGCTGCGCGCCGGCGCCGAGCCGTCGCTGCTGCCGCCGACCACCGGCTGAGGGCGGGCGCGCGGCCTACCGCGCAAACGGCTCGAGCCCCGCCACCAGCTCGGCGACGCTGCCGAGGCGGCGCTCGCGGTCCTTCTCCAGGCAGCGCGCGATCAGGGCCTCGAGGCCGGCGGGCACCTCGACGCCCAGGTCACCGAGGCGCGGCGCCGGCTGCGTGAGCACCCGGGCACAGGTGGCGTTGACGCTCGGGGCCGCGAACGGGCCGCGGCCCCCGAGCAGCTCGAAGAGCACCACGCCCAGGGCCCAGATGTCCGCGCGGGGGTCGACGGACTTGGCCGACATCATCTGCTCCGGCGCCATGTAGGCCGGCGAGCCGAGGATGGCGCCGTCGGAGGTCAGCTGCAGCTGCTCGCTCTGCGGATCGAGGATCTTGGCGATGCCGAAGTCGAGCACCTTGATCGAGCCGGTGCCGTCCGGGCGCATGGAGAGGAACAGGTTGTGCGGCTTCAGGTCGCGGTGGACGATGCCGAGCGCGTGGGCCTCGGCGACCGCCTCGCAGGCCTGGCGCACGCAGGCGACGGCCTCGCGCACCGTGAGGGCGCCGCGCTCCTTCAGCACCGTGCCCAGATCCTGCCCGTCCAGGTACTCCATGGCGATGTAGGGCACGCCGTCGTCGAGGATGCCCACGTCGAGGATGCGGCAGACGTGCTCGTTCTTGAGGCGGGCGGCCGCGCGGGCCTCGCGCAGGAAGCGGGCCACGATGGCCCGGTCGCGCGCCCGCTCCGGCAGGAGCAGCTTCACGGCGACGGGCTGGTCGGTGAAGATCTGCTTCGCGCGCACCACGTAGCCCATGCCCCCGACGCCCACCAGCCGCTCCACCTGGTAGCGCTGGGCCAGGATGGTGCCTTCCGTCGCCAGGTCGAGCTCTTCGTCGGGCATCTGGATCACCCATGTTGGCAGCCCGCGGCGCCGGGATCAATGGCTCCCCGCGACCGCCGCGGTCGTGTATGCTGTGCAGGTACGCCCCAAGCGGGGGCCAGGCTCGTGCCATGCTGAAGGTCACCAAGGGCTGTTCCGTGCGCATCTCGTACGAGCTGAAGTTCAGCGGGGGCGAGGTGCTCGAGTCATCGCAGCAGACCGGCCCGCTCGACTACACCCACGGCGAGGCGAAGCTCATCCCCCAGTTCCAGCAGCGGATCGAGGGGATGGCGGTGGGGGAGGAGAAGCAGGGCGTGATCCCCGCGCAGGAGGTCTTCGGGGACGAGTCCGCCTTCCCCACCGAGACCATGAAGCGCAGCAGCTTTCCGGCCGACGCCAAGCTCGAGGTCGGGGCGCTGTTCAGCGCCAAGCGCTCCGGCGGGCAGGCGGTGCAGCTCAAGATCATCTCGGTCACCACGGAGGAGGTGACCGTGCGCATGATCCCGGAGCTGGCGGGCAAGGACCTCGAGTTCTCGGTGAAGGTCCTGGTCATCGACGATCCGCACGCCAAGAAGCGCGAGGGCGTGGCGCCGCCGCCGCCGCCGGCCGCCGCGCTCAACGTCGAGGTCGACCCGGAGCCCGAGGGGAAGTAGCGGCCGATCAGGGGGGGGACGTTCCCGTCCCCCCTCGCGCGGCAGAGCCGCGCGAGCCGCCCCCCACCGCGCGCTCCCCGCGCGATCACACCCGGTGTCCGGGCAGCCGGGCCCCGCTCAGCGCGGCGGCTTGGGGTGCGCCTCGAGCCAGGCGAAGCTGAGCCGGGCGAAGTGATCGGCGAACGCCGGCACGTGCGGCGCGCCGCGCATGGTCCACAGCTCGACGCCCACGCCGGCCGGGCAGCCGGGCGCGACCTGGATCACCGTCTCGGCGCCCGGCACCGTCGGGTCGAGATCGAGCTCGCGGCCCGTGGGCTGGGGCGGGCCGCCGCAGCGGTCGAGGGTGGCCCAGCGCGCGACCGCCGCGACCGCGCCGGGGTACGGCGGTCCAGCGAGGCCCAGGAGGTCGCGGCCGCCGGCGTAGTGGACGATGCGGTCCGCGTCGGGGTGCACCTGCAGCACGCTCACCGGGCTCGACGGCCGGCAGCGCCCGGCGTCCTGCCACGGCACGCCCGCGATGGCGAGGACGGCGGCGAAGTCATCGGCCGCCTCGCAGGCGAGGCGGTGCGCCATGAAGCCGCCGTTCGACAGCCCCACCGCGTAGACGCGCGCGGGATCGACCGGATAGGCGGCCTTGACCTCGGCGAGCAGGCCGCGCAGGTAGGCGACGTCGTCCACCGGCCGGTTCTCGAAGTTGCAGCAGGCGTCGGTGGCGTTCCAGAAGCGTATGCCGCGCCGGTCGAGCGTGCCTTCGGGGACCACCAGCACCAGGCGCTCGCGTCGGGCCAGGGCCACGTAGCCGAGGTAGGTCGCGAGGCTCATGCCGCCCTCGCCGTAGCTGTGCAGCACCAGCAGCAGCGGGAGCGGGCCGCCCGCGTCGCGCGGCGCGATCACCGTGGCCGGTCGCGCGCCCCCAAAGGTCTGCGGCGTG
>JACRCY010000515.1 GCA_016218785.1 Deltaproteobacteria bacterium | reverse complement strand
GCGCGGTCGAGCTCGCCTGGCTCGACAACGGGCGCGGCCCCAGGGTGCGGGCGCGCCTGAAGCTCGCTGCCGACGGCACGCTCGCGGCGCTGGAGATCAAGGGTACCGACACCTTCGGGGTCGCGCTCGACGAGAGCCTGGCGGTGCAGGGGGGGCGGGCGCGCTGGAAGAGCCACGCCGATGCGGGCGCGCGCACGCTGCCGGGGCCGGCCTTCTACCTGCCGGTGTCGCCGCTCCCCGCGGCGACGGGGCTGCTGGCGGCCGCGACCGTGCGCGCGGGCGGCCGCCTGCCGCTCCTGCCGCAAGGCGAGGCGCGCGCCGAGAAGGAGGCCGAGACGACGATCCGCGGCCGCCACCTCACTCTCTACGCGGTGAGCGGCCTCGACTACCTGCCGACGCGCGTCTGGCTGGACGACGACCGCGGCTTCTTCGGCATCGTGGATCCATGGTGGTCCATCGTGCGCGAGGGCTGGGAGGACGCCATCGGCCCGCTCGTCGCCATCGAGAAGGAGCTGCGGGCGCGGCGTGAACGCACCGACGCGGCCCGCCTGGCGCACCGGCCACCGGCCGCCGGGCTCGCCATCGTCCACGCGCGGGTGTTCGACGCCGCGGGGAAGCGCTGGTTGCCGGACCACACGGTGGTGGTGAAGGGCGGCCGCATCCAGGCCGTGGGCCCGTCGGCCCGGCTCGCCCCGCCGCGCGGCGCCGAGATCATCGACGCGGCCGGGAAGGCGTTGCTGCCGGGCCTATGGGACATGCACGTCCACCTGAGCGCGGTCGACGGGCCGCTCAACATCGCCGCCGGCGTCACGACGGTGCGCGACATGGACAACGATCCCGACCGGCTCGCCGATCACATCCGCCGGATCGACGCGGGGCAGGCCATCGGGCCGCGCGTCCTGCGCGTGGGCCTCGTCGAGGGCGTCGGCCCGAGCTCGGCGTCGACCAGGTTCAACATCCAGACCGAGGCGGAAGGGCGCAAGGCGCTCGACTACTACGCCAGCCACGGCTACGTGCAGCTCAAGTTCTACAACTCGACGAGCCCGGCGCTCATCCCACCGCTGGCGCGCGCGGCCCACGAGCGCGGCCTGCGCGTCTCCGGGCACGTCCCGTTCGGCATGCTCGCCGAGGACGTGGTGCGCGCCGGCTACGACGAGATCCAGCACCTCAACCAGGTGGTGCTGAACTTCGTCGCCGACCGGAAGACCGACACGCGCACGCTCGTGCGGTTCACGCTGCCGGGCGAGCGCGCCGCCGGCCTCGACCTCGGCTCGCGGGCGGTCACCGACTTCATCGCGCTGCTCCGGGAGCACCGCACCGTCATCGACCCGACCATCGCCGTCTTCGAGTCGACCTACCGCGCCCGACCCGGCGTCATGGACCCGAGCGTCGCGGCGGTGGCCGACCGGCTGCCGCCGCTGGTGGCGCGCTCGTGGCTCACCGGGGGGCTGGTGGCGCCGGGCGAGAAGGACCGGCTCTACCGGCGCTCGTTCGCCGCGATGCTCGCTCTGGTCGGGAAGCTGCACGCGGCGGGCGTGCCGCTCGTCCCCGGCACCGACGGCATGTGCGGGTTCTACCTGCATCGTGAGCTGGAGCTGTTCGTCCAGGCCGGCGTCCCTCCGGGCGATGCGCTCCAGGCGGCGACGCTCGGCGCGGCGCGGGTGATGCGGCGGGAGGGCCGGAGCGGGTCGATCACCGCCGGCAAGGACGCCGACCTGGTGCTGATCGACGGCGATCCGCTCGCGCGCATGAGCGACGTGCGCCGGGTCGTCACCGTGGTCAAGGACGGTCTCGTGTTCGACGCGGCGGCCGTCTACGCCTCGGTCGGCGTGCGGCCGTGGACGAAGCGGTAGGCGCGCGGCCCGCGCGCCCGCCGTGCTACAGTGCCCGCGTATGAATCCGTCCCCCGCGAACGGGGCTGCCGACGACGATCGCCGCCTCGGCCTGGGGCTCCTCCTCGTCAGCTTCGTCGTCCTCTCCTACGAGGTCACGCAGCTCCGCGTCTTCGCCTACTCGCTCGACCCGGTGCTGGTCCTGACGGGAGTGAGCATCACCATGCTCGGGTTCGGGCTCGCGAGCACCTTCCTGAGCCTCTCCGCGCGCCTCGGGCGGCTGCCGCTCCGGCCGCTCCTCGCGGCGGCCTGCCTCGCCCTCGCGCTCTCGGGGCTCGTCGCCAACCTGGTCTTCGCCGCGGCCTCGCCCGGCATCGGCCTGCACCGGAGCCTCGCCGGCACCCTGACCGTCACCACCCTGGCGGTCGTCCTCCTCTGTACCCTGCCGTACGCCTGCGGCGGCCTCGTGGTGGCGCTCGTCCTCTCCCGGCGCAGCGCCGCCTCGGGCCGCCTCTACTTCGTCAACCTCCTGGGCAGCGGCCTCGGGTGCTTCGTCGTCAGCTTCGGCCTGCGGCCCCTCGGGGCCGAGCGCCTGATCCTCCTGCTCCTGGCGCTCGCGGCGTTGTGCGGCGCGTGGCTGGCGTCGGGCGACGCGCGGCGGCTGCGCGCCGGGTGCCTCGCCGTCGGGCTGCTGCTCGCCGTGGCCGTGCCCCTGGCGCCACGCCTGCTGCGCTTCGAAGCCGACGCCGGCGACCAGCACGCGGCCATGGTCGCCGCCTACCGCCAGGTCGCCGGGGTCGAGCCGGTGCGCGAGTTCGCGGCCTGGGACCCGGTGGCCCGCGTCGAGGTGCACTCGTGGCCGGGGCAGCAGGCCTTCGCGCCGGCGCCCATCCCGTTCAAGATGCTCACCCAGGACGGCGGCGCCGCCAGCGTGCTCCTCGGCGTGGACGCGGACCCGGCGCGCGGCGCGCGCCTCTTCGGCGCCAGCCTCTACACCGCCGCGCTCCAGCTGCGGCCGCGCGCGCGGGTGCTCGTCATCGGCGCCGGCGGCGGCCCCGACGTGCAGGCCGCGCTCCACCACGGGGCCAAGGCCATCACCGCGGTCGAGATCAACGCGGCCACGGTCGAGACGGTGCGGACCCGCTTCGCCGACTTCCTCGGCCGCCCCTACCAGCGGCCGGGGGTCGAGGCGGTGCTCGCCGACGGCCGCAGCTTCGTGCGCCGCACCCGCGAGCGGTACGACGTCATCCAGATGTCGGGCGTCGACACCCTGACGCTCCAGTCGTCGGGGTCGTTCGTGCTGGCCGAGGAGTACCTCTACACGGTGGACGCCTTCGAGGACTACCTCCGGGCCCTGGAGGACGACGGCCTCCTCTCGATCATCCGCTTCGGCCGCGAGCCGGTCCGCCTCGCCGCCCTCGCCGCGGCCGCCCTGCGGCGCCGGGGCGCCCTTCACCCCGAGCAGCACGTGGTGGTGCTGGCGCAGTCACTCGCCAACCTGGTGCTGGTCAAGCGATCCCCGTTCACGCCCGCGGAGATCCAGAAGATCGACTTCGCCGTCTCCCTCAGCGCTACGGCCAATCGCGGCATCACCGTGCCGGCGTACGACGTCCTGGGCATCCACCTGGGCGCACCGCTGGCGCGCGCCTACGCGCCGCACGCGCCGCCGGCCGACCCGAAGGTGCACGAGTACCTGCGCGGAACGCTCGCCAGCGCCACGGCGCCCGTCGCCACCCCCACCGACGACCGCCCCTACTACTTCATCGCGGAGTGGATGGGGTACTTCAAGGGCGAGGCGCGCGGCCCGATGACGCCGGTGGTCGGGCTCTACGTCCGCTTCGTCGGGATCCTCTGCGGGGTGGCGCTGCTGCTGATCCTCCTGCCGCCGGCCCTGCGGCGCTGGCCCGAGGTGCGCCCGGCGCGCGCGATCAGCACGCTCGCCTACTTCTTCGGCTTGGGCTTCTGCTACATGTTCCTCGAGATCGGCCTGATCCAGAAGGCGGTCATCGTCGTCGAGCACCCGGCCTACTCGGTCGCCGTGGTGCTCGCCGCGCTCCTGGTCTCGAGCGCCGTCGGCAGCCTCGCCTCGCAGCGGCTGCGCCTGTCGCCCCGGGCGCTGGCGGTCGGCACCGGCGCGGTCATCGCGGTCATCGGCGTCGGCTATGCCCTCTGCCTGGGGCCCCTCTTCCGGGCCATCATGCCCCTACCCTTCGCCCTGCGGATGGCCCTCGTGGCCTTGCTGGTGGTCCCCTTGGGGCTGCCGATGGGCGTGCTCTTCCCGCTCGGGCTGCGTCGCCTCGGCGCCGGCGCCGAGCGACTGCTTCCCTGGGCCATCGCCACGAACGGCTTCGCCTCGGTCCTGGGCTCGGTCCTGTCGGTGCCCTTCGCCGTGCTCTGGGGCTTCACGGCGCTGTTCGGGTTCGGGGCCGGCGCCTACCTCCTCGGGAGCCTCGCCTTCCTCGGGCTGCCGCCGCCGCGCGAGGCCTGAGCGGGGCGCGGCTCCCCGTCGAGCCGGCCAAACTCGCCCCTTGTGCGCGATGTCGAGTTGTGGATAGATCCGTCGCGAACGCTCCCAATGGACGGAGTGAGGCGGCGGCTGCAGCACCGCCCCTTGGGCTCAAGCGGAGGAGAACGATGGGTGACAAGAAGGCAGACCTGGCTGGTCCCGGCGTAAGCACCTACCCCGAGGTCGACAGGATTCTCCCGAACGATTACGAGACGCCGCTCAACCCGCACGACACGCAGGTCGCGGTCGCGGCGCTCAAGCGCTTCATCGAAGACCGGATGAACAAGGACCTCAACCTCATCCGGATCGAGTGCCCCCTGATCGTCACCGTCGAGAGCGGCGTCAACGACTACCTCGACCGGGACGGCTCGCGCACGCCCATCGACTTCTCCTGTGGCCTCGGACTGCCGCAGCGCATCCAGGCCCAGGTGGTGCAGGCGGCCACCAAGTGGAAGCGCATGGCCCTCAAGCAGTTCGGCTGCAAGGTGGGCGAGGGCATCAACACCGACATGCGCGCGGTGCGCAAGGACTACTTCCTCGACCACGACCACAGCTCCTACGTCGACCAGTGGGACTGGGAGAAGGTCATCACGGCCGACATGCGGACGCTCGACTACCTGACCAAGACCGTCGAGACCGAGTGGAAGATCCTCAAGGAGGCCGAGGAGTACATCCAGAAGCTGTTCCCGCAGCTCAAGAGCAAGAAGTACCCGAACCTCCCCGACAAGCTGACCTTCATGCACGCCGAGGAGATCCTCGACCGCTACCCGGACCTGCCGCGCAAGCAGCGCGAGACCAACATCGTCAAGGAGCTGGGGGCGATCTTCATCTACGGCATCGGCTGGACGCTCACGGACGGCTACCCGCACGAGATGCGCGCCGCCGACTACGACGACTGGGTCACCCCGACCGTGTCGAAGGACGGCAAGCCCATGCACGGGCTCAACGGCGACATCCTGGTCTGGAACCCGGTCACGCAGCGGCGCCACGAGCTGACCTCGATGGGCATCCGCGTGACCAAGGAGACGCTGGTCCAGCAACTCGAGATCACCAAGCAGGAGCACTTCCTCCAGCTGCCGTACCACAAGGCGATCATGAACGACGAGCTGCCCCTCTCCATCGGCGGCGGCATCGGTCAGTCGCGCACCGTGATGCTCCTCCTCAAGAAGGCGCACCTGGGCGAGGTCAGCGTCACCGTGTGGCCGAAGGAGCTGAAGGAGATCTGCAAGAAGCACAACATCCACGTGCTGGAGTAGGCCTCCGCCCCTCCGCCGCTTCGCCGCGAATCGCAGACCGCACCCCCGGCCTCACCCCTCGCGCTGCACCGCAGCCGCGGCACTGCGGCGCGCCTGACCGCAGCCCTGCGCGGGTGACAGCAGGCTATCGCTTCGGCGTCCCGGTGCCGCCGCCGATCTCTTCGGCGCACCAGACGATCTCCGTGGTGCGCGCGCCCGGCTGCCCGGGATCGCCGCCGCGGATCGTGCACGACTCCACGGAGCCGTCGGGCCGGAGGCGGAAGCTCCGCAGGCTGGGGCCGCCGCCGGGCAGGGCCGGGTAGCTGATCTCCATGTAGCCCTCGCGCTGCTTGAGCGGCGGGAGCTTCGCGGTGCAGAGGACCTTGCAGAGGCAGGCCGGCACGGCCACGGCGGCCTCGGCGCGGCACTTCGCCGCCTGGGGCGCCACCGCGCGGATCGCGCGGCGCATGCCGTCGACCCAGGCGTGGTCCCTGGGGTCGTCGAGGTCGACCCACGGCGGCACCGCCACGAGGTCGGTCCCGTCGGCCGCGGCGGGCGCCGAAGCCGGCGCGGCTCCTCGCGGGCGCGGCGTCGGTGCGGCTGCGCCCGTCGGCGCGGGCCCGGCGGCCGGCTCCGCGGTCGGTCCGGCCGGCGGCGCGTCG
>JACRCY010000528.1 GCA_016218785.1 Deltaproteobacteria bacterium | reverse complement strand
GAGCCCGCCGGCGCGCTACGGCCACGCCCTGGCCGTGGTCGGAGCGAAGGTCGTGCTCTTCGGCGGCCGCGACGCGGGCGGCCGCCTGAGTGACACCTGGGAGTGGGACGGCAGCACCTGGACGCCGCGGCCGGTGGCCGGGCCGCCGGCGCGCTACGGCCACGCCCTGGGCGCGCTGGGCGGCGCCGCCGTCCTCTTCGGCGGCAACGCGCTCACCGGCGTGGTCAACGACACCTGGGAGTGGAACGGGACCGCCTGGGCCCAGCGCTTCCCGCTGCAGAACCCGCCGCCGCGCGACACGCACGCGCTGGCCACCCTCCACCAGACCAAGCTGGTCCTCTTCGGCGGCAACGCACCGGCCGGCAACCTGACCGACACCTGGGAGTGGGACGGCACGAACTGGCGCCTGATGGTGCCGGCCACGAGCCCGGGCGCGCGCCGGTACCACGCCATGGCGCCCAGCGGGGGCAAGGTGGTCCTGTTCGGCGGCCAGGCGACGGCCGGATCGCAGGGTGACACCTGGGAGTTCCTCCACTGGCTCGAGCAGGGCTCCGACTGCGCCGACTCCCGGGACTGCCGCACCGGCTACTGCGTCGACGGCGTGTGCTGCGACTCCGCGTGCGGCGGCGGCAGCGCGGGCGACTGCCAGGCGTGCAACCTCCTCGGCAGCGTGGGGACGTGCACGCCGCTCGCCGGCGGCACCACCTGCCGTCCGGCCACGGGCGAGTGCGACCCGGCCGAGACCTGCGACGGCACCTCGACCGCGTGCCCGCCCGACGCCTTCAAGGCCGCGGGCGTGCCCTGCACCGACGACGGCAACCCCTGCACCGCCGACGCCTGCGACGGCGCCGGCGCCTGCCTCCACCCCGCGGGCAACGCCGGCACCGTGTGCCGGGCGGCCGTCGGCGCCTGCGATGTCGCGGAGACCTGCACCGGCACCTCGGCCGCGTGCCCGGCCGACGCGTTCGTGGACGCGTCGGTTCAGTGCCGGGCACCCAGCTGCAGCGGCGACGTGGCCACGCTGGCGGCGAACTGCACCGGCGCGGGTCCGGACTGCCCCCCGGTGCAGACGCAGCCGTGCGCGCCCTACTCGTGCGCCGGCCAGGTCTGCGGCGGCACCTGCCTGGTGGACGGCGACTGCCGGCCGGCGGACTACTGCTCGGCCGGGATCTGCCGGCCGAAGGCTCCGCTGGGCGCGGCCTGCGGCGGCGCCAACCAGTGCCTGAGCGGCCTGTGCGTCGACGGGGTGTGCTGCAACGACGCGTGCCCGCGGCAGTGCGAGGCCTGCGACGTCGCCGGCAGCCTGGGCACGTGCAGCCCCGTGACCGGCGCCCCGCACGGCGGACGCTCCGCCTGCGCCAGCGATGGCTCGGCCTGCGGCGGGGCCTGCGACGGGATCGTGGCGGTCGGCTGCGGCTACCCGGGGAGCACCACGCAGTGCCGGGCTCCCAGCTGCAGCGGAGACGTGGCCACGCTGACGGCGTCCTGCGACGGGTCGGGCTCGTGCCCGCCGCTCCAGACGCAGGCCTGCGCTCCCTACTCCTGCGTCGGGAACCTCTGCGGCGGGCCCTGCCAGACGGACGGCGACTGCGCCGCGACCGAGTACTGCTCCGCCGGCCTGTGCATCCCGAAGCTGGCGGGCGGCGTGCTGTGCGGCGGCAACCACCAGTGCCAGAGCGGATTCTGCGTGGACGACGTGTGCTGCGACGGCCAGTGCACCGGCCAGTGCGAGGCCTGCGACGTCGCCGGCAGCCTGGGCACCTGCGTCGCGGTGGCCGGCGGCGCGCCGCACGGCGGGCGGGCGGCTTGCGCCGGCGCCGGTGCGTGCCAGGGGATCTGCACCGGGGCCGCGCGGACGGTCTGCGGCTACCCTGGCGTCGAGACCGAGTGCCAGCCGGGGACCTGTGCGGACGGGGTCGAGGTCACGGCCGGCCACTGCGACCAGGCCGGCTCCTGCACCGAAGGGACCACCCTGTCGTGCGGCGACTACGCGTGCGGCGCCACGGCCTGCAAGACGAGCTGCGTGGGCGACGACGACTGCGCCGCCGGCCGCACGTGCGCGGGCGGCGCCTGCGTCGTGGCCCAGACCGACGGCGGCGCCCCGGCCGACGGCGGTGCCGACGCGGCCACCGACGGCCCGCCGGCGCCCACGGATGGTCCCGTCACCGGTCCCGACGGTGCCGACGGAGGGACCGTCGCCAATCCGGGAGGCGGCTGCGGTTGCCGCGCCGCCGCCGGGAGCCGGGCCGGCGGGGTGGCGGGCCTGCTGCTCCTGCTGGGCCTGACGAGGTGCCTCCGCCGCAGACCCGTTGGGCGGCCTTGAGCCCGAATCGGCGGCGGCACCACCAGCAGCGGCGTCGTGGCCTGGCCGGCGAGCACCTGCGTCGCCGCGGCGACCGTCTGCTGGTCGCCGCTCCGGCTGGTCGCGGGCTCCGCCATGCTCACCACACGAAGGGTATGATGGCCTTGCGGGTCGCGGGGTAGTCGGGGAAAGTGCGGCGGTACCACTCGTGGTGGGAGCGGGCGCGCGGCACGAGGTTGGCCGCGGTCCACACGGCGAAGACGAGCGCCGGCGCCGAGAAGGTGAGCAGCGCGAAGCCGCACCACTCGACCACCTCGCCGAGGTAGTTGGGGCACGAGACGAGGCGGTAGAGGCCACCGTCGGGCCGGCCGTACCCCGACGGCTCCCCGGCGCGCAGCCGCCGGAGCGCCTCGTCGGCGTGGACGTTCACGACGAGGCCGCCGAGGAAGAGGGCCGCGCCCGCGAGGAAGCGGGGGTCGGCGAGCCAGCCGAGCCCCAGATCGGGCCCGAAGGAGAAGAGCCAGCGGCCGATGAGGTAGGCGTTGGAGCAGTTGAAGACGAGGGCGAACGCGACGATGAGCAGCGGCGTGCGCCTGCCGCCGCCCCGGCGCCGCAGCGGGAAGACGAAGGCGCGGTGCACGTAGTGGAGCTCCCACAGCGTGAGGAAGGCGATGGCCGCGGGGCTGCTCGTGCGGTTGCCGAGGACGAACAGGAGGGCCACGCCGAGCGGGGCCGGCGCCTCCATGAGGATCCAGGCCACGGTCGCGTCGAGCGTGGGTCCCCAGCCGGCGCGCGCGTGGCGCCCGTAGGGGGCGCTGACGAAGCGCAGCAGCACGAAGATCACCGGCGCCACCGCCAGCCAGCCGACGAGGAGGTACGTGAAGAAGTGGCGCTCGGTCATGCCATGCCGGCGGCGCGGAACCAGGCCCAGGTGTCGCGGACGGTCTCCCCGAGCGGCCGCGCGCGGAAGCCCAGCTCCCGCGCCGCCTTGTCCCCGCGGATGTCGGGGTGTGACTGGCGCAGGATGCGGAGCGAGTCGCTGGTGTAGAGCGGCCGCCCGCCGGTGATGGTGCACCAGGCGCCGAGGAACGGCGCGCCCACGCGCGCCAGCCACAGCGGCGAGACGAGCCGCGGCGGCCGGCGGCCCGAGGCCGCGGCCACGATCTGCCCCAGCTCGCGGAAGGTGGCGAAGCGCCCGGGGAGCAGGTAGCGCTCGCCGCGGCGCCCCCGCTCCTCGGCGGCCAGGGCGCCCGCCACCACGTCGCGCACGTCCACGAAGTCGAAGCCCGCCTCCACGAGCGCCGGCATCGTGCCGAGCCCGAGGCGCAGCAGCACCTCGCCCAAGGGGCCCGGCTTGTAGTCGTGGGGCCCGAGGATCGCGGTGGGGTTGACGATGACCGCGTCGAGGCCGCACGCCACCACCGCCAGGATCTCGCGCTCGCCGGCGGCCTTGGTGCGGTCGTAGGTGAGCGTGCCGGGCCCCGCGGCCGGGCCCCGCGTCTCGTCGAGGGGCTGGTCGAGCGGCAGCTGCTGGAACGCGTGGATGGAGCTGAAGTGCACCAGGCGCCGCACCCCCGCCGCGAGGCAGGCCTGGGCCACGTTCCGGGGGCCGCGGACGTTGACGTCCTCCACGCGGCGCTCCGGCTCACCGGCGATGGCGATGATCGCCGCCAGGTGGTAGACGACCTCGGTCCCGCGCAGGGCCGCCGCGAGCGAGGCGGGATCGAGCACGTCCAGCTTCACCCGCTCGACGCCCAGGCCCGCGAGCGCCCGCTCGTCGCGGAAGACCGCGGCGCGCACCTTCCGCCCCGCGGCGAGCAGGGAACGTACCAGGTTGCCGCCCACGTGCCCGGCGGCACCGATGACCAGGACTGACAGGTGGAGGGGCACTGGCCCAGCGGCTAGTAGCGGTCTTCCTTGCCGTACAGCTCGCGCTCCATGTGGTCGGCGTAGATGGCGATGTGCCGGATCATCGCGCCCAGCTCCTTCGCGGAGAGGCTCCCCTGGCCGACGAAGGTGGTACCACGCATGACCAGGTCGTCGCCGATGGCGGCGAGGGCGCCGTACGAGGTGATGGCGTTGGCGCGGAGCGCCCGCTCCGGCTCCACGTCCTTGAGCAGGCCGACCTTGCTGTAGAAGAGCACCGTCGGGTTGCGCATGTGGTCGACGCCCGTGGTCAGGCGGACCTGCTGCTTGCGCCCCTCCTTCAGCTCGACCGTCAGCAGGCAGCTGTCGCCGTCGGTCTTGAACTCCCAGCTGTTGGCCTTCGCGATGTCGCCAATCAGCTTCTCGAACGTCGCGCTCATCTCCGCCATGTGATCCTCCAGGGTCCGAGGGGACAGTAGCCGCGGCGGCCCGCCCGGTCAACGGGCGTCCGGCCGCGGCCCCTCGTAGTCGGCGCTCACCCGGCCGAGGCGCGCGTCGATGCGGTTCGCGAGGTGGTGCCAGCGTTGCACCCCGTTCTCGAGGCGGAAGTAGTGGACCAGGTAGGCGGCGACCAGCCCCGGCGGCCGCGCGCGCGCCGCGGGTGACCATTCGCACTGCGCGGCCGGTCGTGCGCGCGGCTCGGGCGATCCAATGCGCGCCCCGGGCGGTCATGCGCACGGCTCGGGCGGTCATGTGCACGGCTCGGGCGGTCATGTGCACACCCCGGGCGGTCATGTGCACACCCCGGGCGGTCATGTGCACACCCCGGGCGGTCATGCGCACGCCCCGGGCGGTCATGTGCACGCCCCGGGCGAGCAAACGCACGCCCCGGGCGAGCAAACGCACGCGCGCAGACACCCCGCGCATTCGCGCGCGAGGGCGCAGCCTGGCGAAACTCAAGGATTCTTGGACGGGCGGCGCGGGAGCGGGGCCGCCGGCCAGGAGGCGCTTCCAGCGGCCCCCATCGCTGTGCTGCGTGGAAACGGCAGGACCTCCCAGGTTCCTGGGCAGCCCTTCGAGAGCGTGCCGTGCTCTTCGACTCCGGCGGGGTGGTCCTTCCTCGCCCTCGCGTCCGGACCACTGCTGCCTTCCGGCAAAGTGACACCGTCGGCCGCCGCAACGAGATCGGTTTCGGAGCTCCATCACACGGTCCACTTCCTCGCTGTCTACGCTGCGTGGCCGGCCTCACGACCGGGCTCACGCAAGACTCGCTACCGGCCTGCTGGCTGCGCTTTGGCCGGGCGGGACTTCCACCCGCTGGGCTGCTCCCTCGAGTTTCAAGGTGCCATCGTTGCCTCCTCTCCTCTCGAGCCAGGCTTTCCTGGCGCACCACATCGTTTCCCCTATCCGCCCCTATGCGCTCATCGAGTCGGGCGAGACGGCCGAGGGGGTCACGCGCTTCTCGGGCGGCGCGGGGCGCCACGGCACCTCGTCGACGCCGCCGCGCCCGTGATACCATCGGTGCCTGGAGGATGGGACCCATGACAGTGGCGGCGGGCAAGCTCAAGCAGGTCACCCTCGTGCTGACGGAGCGCTGCAACCAGCGGTGCTCCTACTGCTACGTGCCGACCGAGGCCGGCCGCACCATGGCGCCCGAGGTCGTGCGGCGCAGCGTCGACCTGCTGTTCGACCACGCGCCCCGCGTCGGCACCATCCGCGACGACGTGCTTCGGCCGTCTGCTCAGTGCCCCGATTCCGCCCCATCCCCGTCACGTTCAGCCACCGACGGCGAACGCGCGCTGGCCGCTCAGCGCATCACGCTCCGCGGCCGCGCCCGACGATCCCGGCT
>JACRCY010000527.1 GCA_016218785.1 Deltaproteobacteria bacterium | reverse complement strand
CTCACGGGCTACGGCTGTGAGGACGAGTTCCACTCGCGCGGCCTGCAGCAGCTCGCGCTCGCAGTGCTCGCGGAGGTGCTGCCCGAGACGCGCGGCCTGGTGGTCTCGGTCGGGCTGCCCCTGCTCCACCAGCACGCCCTCTTCAACGCGGCGGCGCTGTGCGTCGACGGGCGCCTCCGCGGCTTCGTCTGCAAGCGCTTCCTCGCCGGCGACGGGATCCACTACGAGCCGCGCTGGTTCAAGCCCTGGCCGAGCGGCGAGCGCGCCACCGCCCTGGTGCTCGGCGAGGACGTCCCCTTGGGCGACGTCCACTTCGACGTGGGCGGGGTCATGATCGGCTTCGAGATCTGCGAGGACGCCTGGGCCGCGGCCCGGCCGGGGGGCGACCTCGCGGCGGCGGGCGTGGACGTCATCCTGAACCCGAGCGCCAGCCACTTCGCCTTCGGCAAGCACGAGGTGCGCCAGCGCTTCGTGCTCGAGGGGTCGCGCGCCTTCGGCGTCACCTACGTCTACGCGAACCTGCTCGGCAACGAGGCCGGCCGCGCCGTCTACGACGGCGGCGCCCTGATCGCTGCGAACGGACGGATGTGCGCCCGCGGCCCGCGCTTCTCGTATGCGACCGAGGTGGTGACCAGCGCGGTGGTGGACCTCGACGAGGGACGCATGGCCCTCGCGCGCACCCAGAGCTTCCGCCCCCGGCTCGGCGAGCCGGGCAGCGCGTGCGTCCCGATCGACTTCTCCTGGCCCGACCTCGAGCCCGTGGCGGCCACGACCGACGTGCCGGCGTGGGAGCACGGCCCCCACCTCAAGGAGGAGGAGTTCACCCGCGCGGTCGCGCTCGGCCTCTACGACTACCTCCGCAAGAGCCGGTCCCGGGGGTTCGTGGTGTCGCTCTCGGGCGGCGCCGACTCCGCCGGCGTGGCGTGCCTGGTGGCGGCGGCCGTGGGCTTCGGCGTGGCCGAGCTGGGCCTCGAGGAGTTCTGCGCCCGGCTCCCCCACGCGCGGCAGCTCGAGGGCGTCCCCGGCGTCGGTGAGCTCGTGCGCGAGCTGCTGCTCTGCGTCTACCAGGCGACCGAGAACAGCTCCCGGACCACGCGCGACGCGGCGCGCGCCGTGGCCGAGGCCCTCAGCGCCGAGTTCCTGGAGCTCGACGTCGACCATCTGGTCAAGGGGTACGTCGACCTGGTTGCCGGCGCCCTCGGGCGGCGCCTCGACTGGGAGCACGACGACCTGGCGCTGCAGAACATCCAGGCGCGGACGCGGGCCCCGGGCGTCTGGCTGCTGGCGAACCTGCGCAACGCGCTGCTGCTCGCGACCAGCAACCGCTCCGAGGCCGCGGTCGGCTACGCCACCATGGACGGCGACACCTGCGGCGGCCTCTCGCCCATCGCCGGCATCGACAAGGCGTTCCTCAGGCGCTGGCTCGGGTGGCTGGAGCGCACGGGCCCCGCCGGCCTTGGAGCCCTCCCCGCGCTGGCGGCGGTGACGGCGCAGGCCCCCACCGCAGAGCTGCGGCCGGCGGCAGCCCACCAGACCGACGAGGACGACCTCATGCCATACGAGGTACTCGACGCCGTCGAGCGCGCCGCCATCCGCGACAAGCACACGCCGGTGGAGGTCTACCGCGAGCTGCGGGTCCGCTTCCCCGCGGTGCGGGCGGGGCAGCTGCGCGAGTGGGTCGAGCGCTTCTTCCGCTTGTGGTGCCGCAACCAGTGGAAGCGGGAG
This sequence comes from Deltaproteobacteria bacterium, assembly GCA_016218785.1. Lineage (GTDB taxonomy): Bacteria > Myxococcota_A > Polyangia > JACRCY01 > JACRCY01 > JACRCY01. The sequence goes on along the minus strand of JACRCY010000527.1, from coordinate 4,668 downwards.
CGCTACGCGCCCTCCTTCCACGTCGACGACGAGAACCTCGACCCCAAGACCTGGTGCCGGTTCCCCATCCTCTCGGGCGGGTTCGAGCGGGAGCTGCGCGAGCTGCGGGAGTACGCGAGGTAGGGCTGAGCCCGACCGTCGCTCGCCGCCATCCCCCACGGCCCATAGCCTTCAGCCTCCAGCCTACTTCAGCGAGTCGGCGGCCTTCCTGGCCGCCTCCGACTTGCCCACCAGGATGGTGGCCGAGCACGACCCGTCGGTGGCGGCCTTGGTCTTGGCGACGGCGGCGACCACGCACTTGTCGTTGCCCTTGGCGCTGGACTTCGCGACGACGACGTCCTTCGCCTTGCCGCCGTCCCACTTCCACTCGACCTTGAAGGCCGCGCCGCCCGGCACACACGCGTCGAGCGCCTGCTCCAGAACCCCGAGCACGGTGGCGTTGAGACTCCGGCCCGTCTCGACGGACAGTCTCCTCAGGCGCCGGCCCAGCTCGTCGGGCATGTTGCGGATGGTGATGTGCTTGGGCACGACGGCAGGAAGCTACCTTCGTGAGGTCTTGCTGTCGACTCGACGGAGACGATTGGGTCGGGCCCACTGTGCTGGTCACAGTCGCGGTGGGTGAGTCAGTCCCCGGCCTTGAAGACCCAGGTCGGCTCCACGGCGGCCACGCGGCCGCCTCCTGCCGGCGGGAAGCGCCACGCCCGGATGCTGGCGGTCATGCAGGAGACGACGTCCGGGTCGGCCAGGGTGGCCTGCCGCACCATGACGCCAGTGACCGTGCCCGCGCCCGAGACCGTGATGCGCACGGCCAGCTTGCCGCTCAGCCCGTGATCGCGCTTGAGACCGCGGTCGTAGCAGGCCTTCATCGCGCCGTAGCCGTTCCGGAGCGTCCGGTTCGCCCCCTCGACGTCGGTGAGATCGGTGTCGGTCTCGCGCAGCTTGTCGAAGCGGACGCTCACGCGGCGCTCCTTCTTCTCGCCGGTGGGCGTGCCGGTGTCGCGCACGGCACCCACGTCGCGTCCCAGATCGGCGATGGACTTCACGTGTCCGCCGCCGAACGCGCCGCCGCGGGTGGCCAAGCCGGTCAACCCCTCGGTGGTCGTGGGGCGCACGCCCCCGAGTCGCTTGAGCGCCGCGTCCATGTTGCTCTGCGCGGAGCCACCCGCGAGGGCGTCCGCGAAGAAGCCCTGCCCCCCCGGCCCGCGCGACACGATGGGCTTCAGGATACCGATGCCTGCGGCGAGCCGGCGCGCCTCCGCGATCCGCTCGGCGTCGCTCAGCGGCCGGCGCGCGACGGGCGTCAACCGCCGCGGCAGCCGGGTCGGCGACGCCACGGGCTCGGCCACCTTGCTCTCGCTGCCGACAGACCGCTTCGCTTCGGGCTGCCGCAGGGCCACCGGGATGCTGCGCACCGGCAGGTTGCGGAACTCGTCCTCGATGTCCGGGTTCCGCGGGATCTCCACGAACAGCCCCAGGTAGACGAAGAGCGCCAGGTGGACGGCGAAGGAGCCGCCCAGCACCCCCGCCATGGTCCGGTCGACCTGGGCGGCGAAGCTCCCGCGCACCGAGGCCGGCAGCCGCGGCGCGGGGCGCGGCGCTGGCGGCGTGACGAGCTGGAAGAGGACGGTCACGTCGCCGCAGGTGACCTTGCCGCGCGCGGCGTCGGGCAGAGGCAGGCAGCGCGTGCCATCGGGCCTGGCGGGGACGCGTGCCGCGAGCGCGCGCAGCGGCGTCAGGGCCCCCGCGGCGCCGAGGCGGCCATCCATGCTGTCGGCCAGGACCAGCCGGTAGCCCGAAGCCGTGGGCTCGAACAGGGTGGACTCCGGGGCGAGGACGTCGTCGGGCACCCCGGCGTCGTCCGGGGCCAGGCCGCCGTCGTCGCCGGGAAGCGGCACGACGACCGTGGTCCAGGCCTGGGTCGCCTTGCCCGTGTCGTTCTCGACCTCGAGCCGGAACGTGAGGTCGCCCGGGGCCGGGGACGTCCAGGTCACCGCCCCCGACTGCGCGTCGACCGAGGCGCCCGCGGGTCCGGTCAGCGACCAGCGCAGCGGCGCGTCGCCTTCGGCGGTCGCCAGGTAGCCTACCGGCACGCCCGGCTGGCGTCCGGCACCGCCAGGCCGCCGCGAAGTTGACGCCCCGACCCCGCTCGGCCTAGTTTCGAGCGCGGATGGGTCATAGGAGGGGTTGCATGCGCACGGCCCTGGTTCTGTCGCTCGCGCTCGCCACGCTGCTCGGAGGCTGCGGGCGGAGGCCCGCCCAAGAAGCGGGCGGCAGCGCCCCGGCGGCCACCGGGGCGGCCCCGGCGACCGGTGCCCCGGCCCAGAAGTCCAAGGCTGCCCACCAGATCCCGACGGTCCTGGCGGGCAAGCTCAACGTGGCCTTCGTCTACGTCGGCCCGGTGGGCGATGGCGGCTGGACCTACGCGCACAACCAGGCCCGCCTCAAGCTCGAGAAGGCGGTGCCCGAGGTGCATACGGTGGCGCTCGAGAGCGTCGCCGAGGGGGCCGACGCCGAGTCGGTCATCCGGGCGCTCGCGCGCAAGGGGTTCGAACTCATCGTCACGACCTCCTTCGGCTTCATGGACCCGACCGAGACCGTCGCCGGCGAGTTCCCGAAGGTGAAGTTCGTGCACGTCTCCGGCTTCAAGAAGAACGCGACGAACTTCGGCAACGCCTTCGGCGCCATGGAGAGCATGAAGTACCTGGCCGGCATGATCGCCGGCGCGCGCGCCAAGGCCGACGGCAGCCCCAAGCTCGGCTACATCGCGCCCTTCCCCATCCCCGAGGTCATCCGCCTCGGCAACGCCCTGATGCTGGGCGCGAAGCAGACCTGCCCCGAGTGCACCATGGAGATCCGCTGGGTCAACTCCTGGTTCGACCCGGGCAAGGAGCAGGAGGCCGCCGAGTCGATGCTCAACGCCGGGGTCGACGTCGTCGTCACCGGCGCCGACACGACCGGCCCCATCGTGGTGGCGGGCAAGCGGGGCAGGTGGGCCATCGGCTACGACTCCGACAACGCCTGCGAGGCCGACAAGGCGCACTGCCTCACGACCCCCTACTGGAACTGGGAGGTCTACTACGTCGACCTGGTCAGGCAGATCCGCGCCGGGTCGTGGAAGCCCTCGGCGTGGTACGGCGACGTCGACAGCGGCGTCCTCGGCCTGTACGGCTTCGAGGAGGGCCGCACGCCGGGGCCGGGCGTGCCGGCGGCCGTGGTCCCCCTCGTCAGGCAGAAGCTCGCCGACATGAAGGCCGGCAAGTTCACGCGCTTCGACGTCTTCGCCGCGCCGCTCAAGGACAACAAGGGGAACGTGGTGCTGCCGGCCGGCAAGAAGATGACCCAGGAGGACCTCGAGGGCCGGGAAGGGTGCGCTGTCTGCATGAGCTGGCTGGCCGAGGGCATCGTCGGCGAGATCCCGCGCAAGTAGCGGGGCGACGTGACCGCGCCCGCGCTCGAGGTGCAGGGGATCGTCAAGCGGTTCCCCGGGGTCGTCGCCGTGGGCGGCGTCGACCTCGAGGTGCGGGCCGGCGAGATCCACGCCCTGCTCGGCGAGAACGGCGCCGGCAAGAGCACCCTCATGTGCGTCGTCAGCGGGCTGTACCGCCCCGACGCGGGCACCATCCGGCTCGACGGGGAGCCCGCACGGTTCGCCTCCCCCCGCGACGCCATCGCCCGGCGCGTCGGCATGGTGCACCAGCACTTCATGCTGGTGCCGACGCTGACCGTGGCGGAGAACGTGGTGCTCGGCCTGCGCGAGCCGCGCTTCCTGCTGCGCCGCCGCGAGATCGAGTCGCGCGTGGCGGCCTGCGCGAAGGCGCACGGCCTCGCGGTCGATCCGGGCGCCCTCGTCTGGCAGCTCTCGGTGGGCGAGCAGCAGCGGGTCGAGATCCTCAAGGTGCTCTACCGCGGCGCGCGCCTCCTCATCCTGGACGAGCCCACGGCGGTGCTCACCCCCGGCGAGGCGAGCGAGCTGGGGCGCAGCCTGCGGGGCCTCGCGTCGGCGGGCAGCACCGTGGTCTTCATCAGCCACAAGCTCGAGGAGGTCCTCCACCTCGCCGACCGCGTCACCGTGATGCGGCGCGGCCGGGTGGTCGCCGCCGGACTCCCGCGGACCGAGGTCGACGCCGCGGCGCTGGCGCGCCTGATGGTGGGGCGTGACCTGCAGCCACCGCAGGAGCGCGCGCGCGCGGCCCCCGGCGCACCCGTCCTCGAGGTGAAGGGCCTCCACGCGCTCGGCGACCGCGGCCTGGCCGCGCTGCGCGACGTGACGCTCCAGGTGCACGCCGGCGAGATCGTCGGGATCGCGGGCGTCGGTGGCAACGGCCAGCGCGAGCTGTGCGAGGTCGTGACGGGGCTCCGGGCCCCGACCGCGGGCACGGTCGTGGTGGCCGGCCAGGACCTGACGGGCCGGCCGCCGCGCGCGTTCGTCGACGCGGGCGTGGCCCACGTGCCCGAGGACCGGACCTGCTGCGGCGTGGCGCCGCACCTCAGCCTGGTCGAGAACCTGGCGCTCAAGTCGTACCGCGCGCCGGCCCGCCGCCGGGGCCTGCTCCTCGACCACCGCCGGCTCCGCGCCGACGCCGAGCAGGTGGTGGCCGACCACGCCATCAGCGCGGCCGGCGTGGACGCGCCGGCCGGGTGCCTCTCCGGCGGCAACCTGCAGCGCCT
>JACRCY010000514.1 GCA_016218785.1 Deltaproteobacteria bacterium | reverse complement strand
GTGGTTGATAGGTCATACGCAAGATCACGTGCCAACAGCGTGCCATTGTTGCGGTTTCTGGCTTGCGGTCTCGCTAACTTGGTAAACTCGGGCTAGCACAGGCCAGTCGCCTTGCGGCTCCCCTGCGCCGGTGGGACACTGCGCCCGATGCCGCCGTCGGATGACCGGCTTCCGCGAGGACGGCCGCGTGGTGGTGTTCGACTCCGGCTGCGACCGGGCCGCCACGGAGCGCCACCTGGCGGCCGACTCGGGCTTCGTCTCGCGGGCTTGAGCTGTACGGCAATATGCCGTACATTGGATCCGTAGGACTGGAGGCGATTCGTGAGCACGGGCAGAGCGACACCGCGAAAGGCGGAACGACTGGAGGCGCGCATCCCGCGTGAGCAGAAGGCGGTCCTGGTGCGGGCGGCGGCCCTCCACGGGCAGAGCCTGTCGCATTTCGTCCTTGCGTCAGCCACCGAGGCGGCGCACCGGATCATCCGGGAGCGCGAGGTCCTGGAGCTCTCCGAGAGGGACCAGGTCGCCTTTGCCCACGCGTTGCTCAACCCACCCGTGCCGTCCGCAGCCTTGAAGAAAGCTGTCCGCCGCTACGCGAGTCGTGCCCGGTGATGAGCGGCTCGCGCTTCGGGCCGGGATACCTGGTTGGCCCGCTGGAGCCCCGCCACGACCGGCGCTCGTTCTCCTGCCGTGTCGAGGCCCTCGACCGGTACCTCAAGGAACAGGCAACGCAAGACGCGCGCAGAGGCGTGGCCTCTGTCTTCGTGGCTGAGGAGCAGCCCACCGGCGTCATCCTCGGGTACTACACGCTGTCGATGGCGGCCGTGAATCTCGACCGGCTTCCGGACCACCTGGGCCGCAAGATGCCCCGTTACCCCACCGTACCCTGCGTCCGACTCGGGCGCCTAGCGATTCATGCGGACGCCCAGGGCCATGGACTGGGGACGCACCTGCTGATGGATGCCATGGCGCGGGCGCTCCGGAGCGAGATCGCCTGGGCGGCCTTCCTGGTCGACGCCAAGGACGAGGCCGCCCGGTCCTTCTACCTGCGGTTCGGCTTCGAGTCCCTCGCCGACGACCGCAATCACCTCTACCTCATGCGCCGGACCCTGGAGCCATTGTTCGGGGCAGGCCCTCCGCGGGCCCGACCAAGGTAGGCGCGACGGCGTGGCTCGAGGCCCAGGGGGTCGGCCGGCGGCCGGCATCACCGGGCCGGAGCCAGCCGCCGCAGGATCTCCCAGGCGAGACGGACGCCGGACCAGGCCACCTCGAAGTCGACGTTGTCCATGGTGTCGATCATCTGGTGGCAGCCCGGCAGGTGACCGTCGTCCTCGAAGCACATGACGGTCGCGCCGGGGATGCCGCGCACGAGGAGCTGCAGGGCGTCGCTCGGGACCGACATGGGCTTCGGGCCCGCGTCGGCGAAACCCGCCTCGGCGGCCGCGCGGGCACACAGCTCCAGCAGGGCCGGCGGGTAGCGTACCGGCCACGCCCCGATCGAGTACTCCACGCCGACGAAGCGCGGCCGGCCGCGGCCGAGAGTGTCGACGTTGAGGAACGTCGTGGGCACCGCCTGCACCGCTCGCCGGTTCGCCACGGCCCAGGCCGCGCTGCCCATGAGGCCGGTCTCTTCGCAGCCAGTCCACAGCGCGACCAGCTCCACGGCCTCGGGCGGCGATTTTCGCCACTCCTCGACGAGGCTGAAGACGGCCGCGCTGCCCGTCGCGTTGTCGCTGGCGCCGGGCACGAAGGGCCCGCGCGCCCACTCGGCCAGCACGAAGCCCGCCACGGCGTAGACGAAGAAGGCGAAGGCGGCGAGCACGATGCCCACGGGCCGGAGGCTCGGGGCCGCCAGGGCCAGCGCCCCGGCGACGATCTGCAAGGCCATCGCGAGGACGACCGGGAACATCGGCGCCCGCGTCGGGCCGGGGCTGCGCGCGAGCATGGGTCCCAGGCGTCGGATGAGTCCCTCGCGCCACATGAGCCCGGTGCGCTGGGTGTCGTAGTGGCCCAGGACCACCACGCGCGCCCGCGGCGGGCCGCCGGCCGCCGGCACGCGCGCCTCGACGTTCCTCGACTGCGCCGCGACGACGAGCCGGCCGAGGAGCGCCGGCCACGAGCTCTCCTCGGCTAGCAGGGAGACGAGGGCGAAGAGCCCGAGGGCGATTGTCGCGAAAGGGACGGTCCAGAGCGGAAGGAGGCCGACGGCGGCCACGACCACGTGGAGGAAGAGCCGGGCGCCGAAGGAGCTGCAGCCAGTGAAAGGCACCGTCGTCGGCTCCAGGCCGGCCGCGCGCGCCTCGGACGCCAGGTACTCGGCCGCCCGCGCCTCGTGCGGGGTGGCCGAGCCGCGGTGGCCGAACGCGACGAGGTCCCGGACGCGTCGTTCGAAGCGCTGGCGAGCCGCGGTGTCCATGGTGCTCTCGTGGGGGTGACCGGCCCGGGCTCATAAGATCCGCGTCGCCACGCCCGTGCCCTCGACCACCTTGAAGCGGCCGCGGGGTAGGGCGCCGATGATGGTCTCGGTCGCGCCACCGACCCAGCGCACCTTGACCTCGTCGATCACGGTCGCGTCCCCGAGGCCGAAGTGGACGATGTGGGTCTGCTGGATGTTCGACTGGCCGCCGCCCCCGGCCACGTCGCGCACCTGCGTGACGCCGCTGGCCGTCAGCCACACCCGCGCACCCACGGCGCCGCGGTTGGTGAGCGTGCCCTCCAGGTCGAGCTGCACGAAGCCGCGGTCCTGGCCGACGCGGTTGGTGAACAGGTGGACCGCGGGCAGCCCGGCCCGGTCGGCGATGAACAGGTCGAGGTCGCCGTCCTCGTCCACGTCGACCCAGGCCACGCTCACCGAGTCGTGGACCGCGGTGCCGGTCTCGTAGGTCACGTCGACGAAGCCCGCCGGCCCGTCGTTGCGGTAGAGGCGCGAGTAGTGGCCCGTGTAGAGCGAGGCGATGACCAGGTCGAGGTCGCCGTCGTTGTCGAAGTCGCCCCACGCGGCGTTGACATCCCCCTCGTCGTAGATGAGCCCGAGCGCCTCGCGCTGGTTGAGGAAGGTGTAGTCGGGCGGGCCCTGGTTGACCCCGAGCATGCTGGGGTCGCCCCACGGCTGCGTGCGCGGGTGCGCGAGGTTGCACACGTAGACGTCCATGAAGCCGTCGTTGTTGAAGTCCCCGAAAGGGGCCCCGTAGGTGTGCCCGCCGGTGAGGTAGGGGTGCGAGTACGGGATGTCGTCGTGATCGAGGCCCACCTGGTGCGCCACGTCCACGAAGGTCCCGTTGCCGCGGTTCTTCCACAGCTGGTTGGGGTAGAGGTGGTAGTTGCCGACGAAGATGTCCTGGAGGCCGTCGTTGTCGTAGTCGGTCCACCCGACGCCGTAGACCGAGTAGGGGCGCGGCAGCTTGAGCCCGGCCGCCTCGAGCTGCTCGGAGAAGGTGCCGTCGCCATGGCCCACGAAGTAGCGATCCTGCAGGGCCGGGTCGCTGGGGTAGTGGATCAGCCAGTTGCCGACGTAGAGGTCGAGCTTGCCGTCGCCGTTGGCGTCGCCGAACGCGCCGGCGGTGGTCGGCTCGAGGAACTCGACGCCAGCGGCCGGCACGGCCGCGAAGCGCCCGGTGCCGTCGTTGAGCAGGAAGCGGTGCTCGTACCCCTCGTCGGCCCGGCCGTCGCAGTCGTTGTCACGCCCGTCGAGCAGCTCGGGCGCGCCGGGGTAGACGTCGGCGCGCGTGTCGTCGCAGTCGCCGTCCGCGATGCTCCACCCGTCGCCGTCCGCGTCCCCGGCGTCGCTGCCGTCGTCGGCCACGCCGTCGCAGTCGTCGTCCCTGCCGTTGCCCGCCACCTCGGCCGCTCCCGGGCGCACCGTTGGGTCGGTGTCGTCGCAGTCCCCTCCCGCCTTGGTCACGCCGTCGCCGTCGTCGTCGGCGCCGACGTAGGTGGCGGCGTAGGCGTCCAGGTCGCCGTCGTTGTCCACGTCGCCGAAGATGAGCATCGTGGCGCGGGGGACGTCGGGGAACGGGTCGAAGGACGGCGGCGCGAACCCGCCCTGGCCGTCACCGAGGTAGGCCATGGGCCCGGGCGCGTGGATGACGAGGTCCTCGTGGCCGTCGCCGTCCAGGTCGGCGATCGCCACGCGCGCGGAAGGGCGGTCGGCGAACGGTTGCGGGTGGTCCTTGCCGAACCAGCGCTCGGAGTCCGACCACTGGCAGAAGGTCCCGCCCTGGAGCTGGATGCGGTAGTTCGCGTCCCCCAGGCCGTAGGCCATGCTGTCGCCGGGGAAGAGCAGGATGGCGCGCGAGTAGTCGCCGGCGACCGTCTCCTCCACCGCGAGGTACGGCTCCGTCTGGAGGTGCTCGTAGACGACCATGTAGTGCTGGGTCGGCTGCAGGAACACGCCCTGGTCGCCGACGCTGATGGTGTGCCACTCGGACGGCTTCGCGTCGGTGACCTCGATCGTGATCGGGGGCAGGAGATCGTGTTTCAGGTCGGCGTAGTCGGGGTAGGGCCCCGGATAGGAGCGGCCGAACGTGGTCATCAAGCGGATGCGCGCCCGGCCCGAGCCGCCGGCGAACGCGACGCGGATCCCGGTCACGAGGTAGGGGTGCTCGGGGATGAACTTCATGGTCTCGAGCGTCCCCTCGGGCAGCGGCACGCCCTCGTACTGCTCCCTGATGGCGCCGAGGTACTTCCCGCCGACCCGACCGAGGCGCGCCTGCTGCCAGCGCGCGTGCCAGGGCTGGCCGCCGCAGAAGCGGTCGAACTCGGGGCCGGGATGGATCTCACCGGTGCTCCCCGCGTCGTCGCCAGCCGCGTCGGCGCCGGAGCCGGCATCGGCGCGCTCGCCACGCGGGCCGAGGTTGTCGCCGCAGGCCGCGGCGAGGAGCGCGAGCACGAGACACGCAGTCGGGAGCCAGGCGCGCACGGTCACCTCCAGCACGAGCCAGGGTACGGCGATAGAGGCGACCGCGTCTACACCTTCGCGCTCCTTGACACTCCCCCGCTGCGCGCCGGACATTACGCGGGCCACCGCCGCCGCAGCGTGAAGGAGGATCGCCGTGAGCTTCCTGGACCGGCTCGAGCAGTTCGCCCGGAGCTTCTGGGGCCGCATCGCTATCGGCGTCCTCGTCATCGCCGCCCTCGGCGGGCTCCTCTCGCGCGTCAACTTCAAGCGCGACCTCCGCCGCGTGCACGCCCGCGTGCTGTCGGGGGCGCCCGAGGGGCACTACCACGAGATGGTGGAGCAGCTGGTGCGGCTGGCCGGCCGCCAGGGGGGCCGCATCAGGAACCTGCCGAGCCAGGGCTCGGCCGACAACGTGCAGCGCCTCATCGCGGCGCGGCGGTCGTGCGCGGTGGAGTTCGGCCTGGCACAGATCGGCACGGAGCTCCCCCAGGACGCCAGGCTGAAGCTCGTGGGGCGCCTCCCCCGCTACGAGTCGCTCTTCCTGCTCGGCCGCACCGCCGACGCGATCAGGACCTTCGACCAGCTGAAGGGGCTGCGGATCGGCCTCGGCCCCGAGCGGAGCGGCACCGCCGAGCTGATGAAGCGCCTGCTCGCCGATCCCGACTTCGCCGGCCTCGACCTGAAGCTCTCGCACCACGCGGTCGCGGAGCAACTCGAGCTGGCCGCGCGCGGTGAGCTCGACCTGGCCGTCTTCGTCATGGACGAGGACGCGCCTTTCATCCGCAAGGCGGTGCGCGAGCGCGGCCTGCAGGTGGTGGGGTTCCCGAACCTCGACGTCGTGGCGCGGCGCCTGCGCTGGCTGCGCCACGGCCGCATCGGCGCCGGGCAGTTCGACGCCGTGCGCATGCTCCCGCGCGAGGACAAGCGCGTGCTCCGGGTCGAGACGCTGGTGCTCGCCAACCGCTGCCCCGGCCGCTCCGAGACGGTCGGATTCATGCACGTCATCGGCGAGGAGATCCCCGACTTCATCCGGCACAACCGCAACACGGCCAACCTGTCGGGCATCGAGCTCGACGCCGCGGCCCGCAACTTCTTCGACAAGGAGGGGCCGGAGTGGCTCGACGAGTACCTCCCCTGGTTGGTGGACGTCATGCCGCCGTCCAACTGGATCTCGCTGGTCATGGGAGTGAGCGTCCTGTTCAACCTCATGACCTTCGGCCACCGCTTCCGCCTGTGGCGCCTCGACGTGGCGCGCGTGCGTCTGGAGAGCGACATCTTCCGCCTCTTCGGCCCGACCACCACCCTGGACGACATCCGCACCCTGCCGGCGCCCGACGGCGACAGCCGCGCCGGGATCCTGGATGGGCTCGCCCGCCTCATCCCGGCGCTCGAGGCGCTCCACGAGCGGTGCCGCCGCGAGTCGCTCTCCCTGCTGGTCCCCATGGGGCAGGAGATGGCCTACCGCTACCAGGAGGACCTCATCCACAAGGCCCTGGCGGTGCTCCGCGATTTCCGGCGCCGCGCCGCCGCGCTCAGGCGGTGGCGCGCCGCCGGTAGTCGCGCAGCACCGCCAGCGCCTTGTGGATCAGGTCCTCCTGGTAGCGGTAGGCCATCTCCTGTCCCATGGGCACGAGCAGGGAGAGGGACTCGCGCCGGCAACGCTCGGCCAGGGCCTCGAGCCCGGGGATGAGCCGCGTGATGGCGCCGACGATCTCCTCGTGGCGTTCGGCCTCGGGCCCCGGCATGG
>JACRCY010000513.1 GCA_016218785.1 Deltaproteobacteria bacterium | reverse complement strand
GAGACGCCCACCTGGCACCAGGTGGCCGAGCATTTCCTGCTGGTGCTCTGCGGGAGCGTGCTGGAGACTGCGGCCTTCGACGACGCCTGACCCTGCCCGCCCCGGCGTTGGCCCGCTCCACATCGCCGCCTGATCACGTAGCCCCCCTCCCGGGGGCCGGGGGTCACTCTGCCCGCCGCTTCCCCGCGACCTCACCGCGGTCGACCCTCGGGGCTGGCGGCTGCGGCGCTACGGGGTCCCTGATCGGTCGTGGGTTTCCGGCGAACCGCCCAGGGAGCCAGCCATGCTCGCTCCTCGCAGCTTCGCGCCGAGTCCGACTCGGCGGCTCTGCACCCTCCGGCCCGGGAGGTGCTTGGGGGCTCGTAGCGGTCGGGCAACGACTGCCGCCAGACTACCCCAGGCATCCCACCGCCGGTCACACCGAGCGTGTGATCCGGAGCCCCATGCTTCCCCATGCCGGGCACGATCACACGCTTGGTGTGATCCGGCCGGGGAAGGGCTCGCGCTTCGGGAGTGCGGTCAGCGGTCGAGACTCAGTAGGTCGACGGGCGAGCCTGAAGCGCGCGCAGGCGCGCCGCGTCCGCGGTCCAGCCGCGGCGTTGCATCTCCTCGGCGGTGCGGACCTTGTCGCGGATCGCGGCCTCGGAGAGCACGCGCACCGCGTCGCGCTCGGCCTGGGCCTCGCGCAGCAGCAGCGCCGCCAGCAGGTAGCCTTCGAGCTGTGACTGTGGTCTCCCCATGAGCACCGCCAGGACCCCCCTCCGGCCGTGTCCCGCCGCCGTGCGCAGCCGGTCCTGGACGAGCGACCACGCCAGCGCCTGCGCCGAGGTCGTGGCGCCGATCCCGAGGTCTCTGGCGATGCGGGCGACTCGCCCCTCCAGGGGCGTCCCGGCCTCGCCGAGGATCGCGAGCGCCTGCGTGTAGGGATCCACGACTGGCGCGATCGGCGGGGGCGGCGCGACCGGCATGAGTGGCCCGCCGCCGCCGTCCTCCGCCGCCTTGAGCACGAACGGGTAGTTGACGATGACGATGCCGCCGCCCGCCGGCGTGGGGAACTCCCAGCGCTGCACGGCGCGGGCGATGCACTGCTCGACGTTCGAGTTGCCCACGGTCGAGCTCTGCACGGTCGAGCGCATCACCCTCCCCGTGGCGCTGATGACGAACTGCACGGTGACGCGGCCCTGGAGCCTGGGGCTGCGGAGCAGCTCCTGCTCGTAGCAGAAGCGGACCTCCGGGACGTGCCTGCGGATGACGCGGCGGATGATCTCCTTGTCGAGGGAGCCCCGCACTTCTGCCTGACCGATGGCGATGGCCGGCGTCTGGGCGCGCCGCTGGAGGGGCGGACCCCCAGCGCGGCCGTAGCCCACGCCGGAGCTGCCGGCGCCCTTGCCGATGGCGCCGAGGCTGCCGATGCCCGGAGCGGGCCCGGCCTCGCCGCCGCCGGGGGCCACGCCTTGTGGCGCCGGGGCCTTCGCCGCGCGCCCGTCACCGAGCAGGTCGGCCAGCGAGCGGTCGCGGGCCTCCTCGGCGCGCGGCGGGCCGCCCGGCGCGGCGGTCGTCGGCGCGGGCGGCTCGGCCGGTCCCTGCAGGCCGAACAGGCCGGTACGCTGCGGCACGTCGGGCCGCGGGACCTGGGCCTGGCCCTGGTCGGGCGCCTTCTGCTTCGCGACCGGCTCCCCCTCGGGCGCCTTCGGGATCTCGAGGCCCCAGCGCGTGTAGTCGGAGTCCTTCTCGAGCACCAGGATCGAGGTGAGCGGCGTCAGGACCTTGTGCGTCCGGCCCGGGTCCCCGACCTGGCTCGCGCTCCCCACGGCGCGGCCGCGCGCCCACAGCGCCTCGAGGTGGCGCGGCTCGCCGCGCCCGGCCTGCGTCGGCGCCGGCGACTCGCCGACGAAGCGACCGACCCAGACCAGGTCGCCCGTGACCGTCTCCAGCGGGTGCCAGGCCTCGACCTTCTCGAAGCGCTGCGCGGGTGCCGCCCGCGGGCGGGTGATCACGGCGCGCAGCGTCGGGCCCCGCACCTCGCCCGCGGCGAACGGACGGCCGCCGGAGAGCCACGCCGCGTCGGTGAGCGGCCCCGAGGCGGCGGGCAGGCCGACCACGCTGAGGGCGACCCGGGCCGCCTGCTGCTTCTTGAGCGGCGCGGCGAGCGGGTCGCCGCCGAACGAGTCGAAGCCCTGGCCCACGAAGACCACGGCGGTGGCGCCGTCGGCCTGCGCGCGGTCGGCGGCGGCGTCGAGGACCCGCTCGAGGTCGAGGGCGCCGGCCGACGGCACCGCGTCGAGCGCGTCGAGCGCCTGGCGCACGGCCTCGGCGCCGGCGCGCTCGGTCAGCTCGGTGAACGACCAGTCGGCGCGGATCAGGCTCACCTTGGACCCGGGGGGCAGCGCCTCCAGCAGGCCGGTGAGCGCGGTCCGCTGTTGCTTGCGGAGCTCCACGGTCATGGCGGCCGAGGTCTCGGCCACGATCACGACCCGTGGCCCGGGCGCGCCCTGGGACGCGGGCGCGGGCGCCTGGTCGCGCGCGAGGATCAGGCCGAAGGGGTCGCCGGGCCGGCGGGCGATGGCCGGCACGGTCGGCACCTTGCCGCCGAGGGCGATCCAGCCGCGCTGGGTGGGCGGGAGCTGCGTGCCGTCGACGGTGACCGAGGTCGGCCGCCCCGTCACCTGGCCGCGGTGGGCCAGCACCGGCAGCCGATACCAGATGCGCCCGGCGGCCGTGGCCGCGGGCTCGACCCACTCCAGCTCGAACGTGCGCTCGCCGCCCTTCGGCGCCAGCGGGAAGATCGAGGCCTCCACCCACTCGGGCCCGCTCCACACCACGAGCGCCGGATCGCGCCGGCGCTCGGTGATGCTGCGGTAGATGAAGCGGGCGCGGTCGCGCTGCACGAAGGCGCCCTCCATGGGCCGCCCGTCCACGTGGAGCACCGCCCGCGACACGGCCGCGCCGGGCGGGATCGACAGCCGCAGCGCCGCCTCGACCTGCGCCTCGGTCGGGTTCTTGACCACCATCATCAGGTGCGAGCGCACCGTGTGGCCGGCCGTGGTGATCTCGAGGGCCAGCGAGGTGAGGGCGAGGGGGTTCTCCTCGGCCCCGCCGGGCTGCCGCGAGCAGAAGCGCGCCTCTCCGAGGTCCGCGCCGGGCACCTGCGGCGGCTCGAGGCTGACCGACGGGTGGTTCTGCGACTCGACCACGCAGGCCGGGGTGGGCAGCGCCGCGCACAGGGCCAGGGCCAGCGTCAGCGGGACGGCTCTCATGGATCCCCTCCTTGCCCCCTAGTGAACGCGCGAACGGCCCGGGAGTTCCAGTGAAAAACGCCCGGGTGGTATGATCTCGTCGGAGGTGCGGCATGACGCTCCGGGGCGCTCGAACGAGGTGGCAGCGGGCGGCCGCGATCGCCGCTCTGGCGCTCGGGCTCGCCGCGTGCGGCGGGCGCGCCACGGCGCCCGGCGACGGCGGCCTGGACGGGCCTGGCCCCGACGGGCCGGTGGTCGTGTGCGGACCCTACCCCGGCGGTCAGTGCACGGCCCCGGCCGTGTGCAGCATCTCCGGGTGCGCGCCCGGCGCGGGCGGCACCTGCGTGACGCGTCCCACCGCGTGCCCCGAGCTGTACGCCCCCGTGTGCGGCTGCGACGGCCTGAGCTACGACAACGACTGCCTGCGCCTCCAGGCGGGTGAGGCGCTCAACCACGACGGCGTGTGCGTGCAGCGCGACGGCGGCGGGGGCTGCCTCGACGACGACCTCGAGCCCAACGACACGCCGCCGACCGCGACCAACCTCGACGGCGCGCTCGCCGGCCACCCGCAGGGCGTGAGCCTCTACGCGGTCGAGATCTGCTGGCCCGGGGACGTCGACTACTACTCGTTCACCCTCACCGCCAGCCGGGCGATGGCTCTCCTCGTCCAGTACGTGCAGGACCAGGGTGAGCTGTCGGCCTCGGTGATCGACGCCGGCCTCAACACGGTGGCCACCGGCACCCCGAACGGCTACGGGCTGCGGGCGCAGGCGACGCTCGCGGCGGGCAAGTACTACATCCGGGTCGCCGCCGGCCCCGCCGGCACCATCAACAAGTACGACTTCTCGATCACGTTCCAGTAGGGCCGGCGCGGCGGCGTCGCTGGCCCGCCCGCTGGCGCCGGTCCCTGGCCGCCGCGCGGCCATCGCCAACGAGGTGAACCATGATCGCGGGAACTTGCCGTTGGCTGCTCGCCGCCACCGCGCTCCTGGGATGGGCCTGCGGCAGCAAGGGTTCCGGGATCACACGCCCAAGGTGATCTGCGGGGGGATGCCCGGGGAGTCGGGCGGCCGTGGCTGCTCGGCTGGCCCCGAGTCCCGAGAACCGCACCCAGTAGGAACCGGCCGCCTTGGCAGCGCCCCCGGCGCCGTGCTAACAACGCTCGCAGCATGGGCGCTCGCGCCGGACGGGTGGTGATCCTGGGAGGCGGCTTGACGGGCCTCTCCACGGCCTACCACCTGCGCTCCGGGTACCTGCTGCTCGAGCGCGAGGAGCGCCTCGGCGGTCACGCCCGGACCGAGGAGAAGCAGGGCTTCCGCTTCGACCAGACGGGCCACTGGCTGCACCTGCGCGACCCCTACATGCGCCAACTCGCCGATCGGCTGCTCCCGCGGCTGCTGCGGCCCGTCGACCGGCGCGCCCGCGTCTTCTCGCACCATGTGCTCACGCGCTACCCCTTCCAGGCCAACCTCCACGGCCTGCCGCCCGCGGTGGCGGCCGAGTGCCTCCTGGGGCTCATCGCCACGCGCACGGCCCCGGCCCCCGCGGAGGCGCCGCGCGACTTCGAGCAGTACTGCCTGCGCCACTTCGGCGCCGGCATCTCGAAGCACTTCATGATCCCGTACAACTCCAAGCTGTACGGGGTGCACCCGCGCGAGATCACCGCGGAGTGGTGCCAGCGCTTCGTGCCCATCCCCTCGCTCGAGGACGCGGTGCGCGGCGCCGTGGGCGAGCGGCCCCCGGAGATGGGCTACAACGTCAGCTTCCTCTACCCGCGCCGCGGCGGCATCGAGACGCTGACGCGGGCGCTGGTGGCGCGGCTGCGCGGCGAGGTGCGGCTGCGGACGGAGCCGACCAGCATCGACCTCCGGCGTCGCGAGGTCGTCGTCGGCGGGGAGCGGATCCCGTACAGCGCCGTCGTCAGCACCATCGCGCTCCCCGACCTGATCGGGCTCTGCGACAACGTGCCCGGCGACGTGCGCGACGCGGCCCGGCAGCTCCGCTGCACCTCCCTGCGCTACCTCAACGTGGCGCTCAAGCGACCGCCGGCCGCCGACTTCCACTGGATCTACGTGCCCGAGGAGAAACACCCCTTCTACCGCGTGGGGATCTACTCGAACGCGGCGTCGTCGATGGCGCCGGCGGGCGGGGGCTCGGTCTACGTGGAGCTGGCGGAGCGGGGCCCGCCGCCGCCCCGGGCGCGCCTCCTGCAGCAGGTGGCGCGCGGGCTCCGCGAGGCTGGCGTTATCGAGCGGCCCGACGACATCCTCTTCGCCGACCTGCGCGAGATCCGGTACGCGTACGTGATCTTCGACCACCACTACTACGCCGCGACGCACCTCCTGCGCGAGTGGCTCGAGGAGCGGGATCTCTACCCGCGCGGGCGCTACGGCTACTGGACCTACAACTCGATGGAGGACTGCATCCTGGCGGGCCGCGACGTCGCGCGGCTGCTGGGCCGGGCGGCCGCGGGACCCTCCGCATGAGCACCATGGCGTCCGCCACGCTCGACCTCAGCATCGTCATCCCGGTCTTCAACGAGGAGGCCATCCTCCACACCGCCATCGACGGGCTGCTGGAGGCCCTGGGCGAGCTGGGGCGGAGCTTCGAGATCATCGTGGCCGAGAACGGCTCGACCGACCGCACCGTGGCCGTGGCCGAGCAGGTCGCGCGCAAGCACCCCGAAGTGCGGTTCTTCTCGTACGGGCAGCCGAACTACGGCGCCGCGCTCCGCCGCGGCATCCTCGACGCGCGCGGCCGGTTCGTGGTGTGCGACGAGATCGACCTGTGCGACGTCGATTTCTACCGGCGCGCGCTGGAGCTGCTCGACGCCGACCAGGCCGACCTGGTCGTCGGCTCCAAGGTCATGGCCGGCGCCGACGACAAGCGCCCGCTGTTCCGTCACGCCGCGACGCTCGTGGTCTCGGGCATGCTCCGCGTGCTGGTCGGCTTCCGCGGCACCGACACCCACGGCCTCAAGGCGCTGCGGCGCGCGACCATCACCCCGACGGTCGAGCGCTGCGTGGTCGACCGCGACCTGTTCGCCAGCGAGCTCGTCATCCGCGCGCAGCGCGAGGGGCATCGCGTGGTCGAGATCCCGATCGAGGTGATCGAGAAGCGCCGGCCGTCGATCAACCTCTGGCGCCGGGTACCGAACGTGCTCAAGAACCTGGCGCGCCTCACCTACATCTTCCGGGTCAAGGGCTAGCCGGTCTCGGAGAGGGTCCCCATGCGCGAGCGCATCTGCGCGGTGAGCGTCGACCTCGACGGCATCGAGTGCTACTACCGGATCCACGGCCTCGAGGTCCCGCGCCCCGTGCGCGACCCGGTGGCCCTCGACGCGCTCCCCCGCTTCCGCGAGCTGTTCGAGGGCCGGCGCATCCCGGCCACCTTCTTCGTGGTGGGGCAGATGGCGGAGAGCGGGCTGGGGCACGAGGCGCTCCCCGCGCTGCGGGCCGCGGGCCACGAGCTCGCCAACCACAGCCACACGCACCCGTACGACCTGTTCCGCCAAGGGCCGGACGCCATCGCCGAGGAGGTGGGGCGCGCCCACCGGGCCATCACCGCCGCCAGCGGCGCGGCGCCGCGCGGCTTCCGCGCCCCCGGCTACGGGCTGTCGCCCGAGCTGCTCGACGCCGTGACCGCGGCCGGCTACACGTACGACTCGTCGGTGTTGCCGTCGCCGACCTACTACGCGGCCAAGGCGGCCATCATGGGGGTCATGCGCCTCGGCGGCCGCCGGTCGCGCTCGGCGCTCGCCGACCCGCGGCTCGCCCTCGCGCCCCGGCACCCCTACCGCCCCGATCCCAAGGCTCCCTGGCGCCAGGGTCAGTCGAGCCTGGTGGAGCTCCCCATCGCCGTGTCGCGTGGGCTGCGCGTCCCGGTCATCGGGCTGCCCCTCGTGACGGCGCCGGCACCGCTGCGGCGCCTGCTGGTCGCCGAGTTGTGCCAGGAGCCCGTCATCAACCTCGAGCTGCACGGCCTCGACCTGTGCGACGCGGACGTCGACGGGATCGCCGCCGAGATCCGCGAGCGCCAGCCCGACCTGCGCGTGCCCCTCGGTCACAAGCGCGCGGTCCTCGGCCGCACCCTGGACGAGATCGCGACGGCGGGGTATCGCTTCGTGACGCTGCTGGAAATGGCGCGGCTGGCGCAGCGCGGGGAGCTCTGAGGGCCGGGCGCGGCGGGATCGAGGCAACGCTCGCGCCGGCTTGCGAGACTACGTCTGGGAGGAGGAGTCGGATGATGACGCAAGAGCAGCTCAGTGTCGGCGTCGGGGCGCGGAACCTGGCGCGCTCTCTCGTGGTGCTCGCGGTCCTCGCGGGCGCGCCGGGCCTCGTGGCAGCTGCGCCCACGACGCCCGTCGGGCGCTGGAAGACCATCGACGACTCGTCGGGCAAGGCCAAGTCCATCGTCGAGATCTACGACCGGGGCGGCAAGCTCTACGGCAAGATCATCAAGCTCATCCTCGAGCCCGGCGAGGACCCGAACCCCAAGTGCGACAAGTGCAAGGGGGACAAGAAGGACAAGCCGGTCATCGGCATGGTGATCCTCGAAGGCCTGTGGCGGGAGGGCGACGAGTGGAAGGGGGGCACCATCCTCGACCCCGACAACGGCAAGACCTACCGCTGCAAGCTCAAGCTCGAGAAGGGGAAGCTCAAGGTCCGCGGCTACATCGGGGTGAGCCTGCTCGGGCGCACGCAGTACTGGCACCCGGCGCAGTAGCCGGCCCGCGGCTGCGACCGCGTCAGCCCCGCGGCAGCGCCGTCACGGGCTTGCTCGGATCGAGGTACTCGCGGAGCTTCTTCTCGATGTAGGCGCGGGCACCGAGGCGCTCGGCGAGCCAGCCGACGTCCGCCTCGCACTTGATGGTCTTCTCGGCGACGTCCATCGTGGCGTCGAAGTCGATGCCCTTGACGCTCCCCCTGCAGCGGAGCGTGTTGCCGGACCACTCGGGCTTGATGCCGTACTTGGTCTGCCAGTAGGTGGTCAAGGCCTCGAGACGGCTGCGGGCCTCCTCGATCGAGAAGGCATGGGTGCGGTCGATCTTCATCATGGTGGCGTCGCCTGCGGAATGGCGGCGCCCACTGTAGCGTTGCTACCTGCGAACGCAAGCGCTGCCCGCACCCGGGCGCAGATCCGAGTGGGGGCCGAGCCGCGCCGCCACGGGTAGGCGGCACGCGGGCTTGGCGCCGCCGCGTGCCCAGCCCGCGGCGCGCTGGACCGGCCCCGTCATCCCGCCCATCCCGCCCATCCCACGCGCCGCGCG
>JACRCY010000512.1 GCA_016218785.1 Deltaproteobacteria bacterium | reverse complement strand
GGGCCCGGACGTGGGGCGCGGCGACTCGCCCTGACACGTGCACCCCGACACCGCGGCCATCGCGAGCCCCACCACGAGCAGCCTGGCACTTCGAGCCGATCCGGTCATCGCGTCCGCCGGGCCGCCGTTGCGTCCGTCGTGGCGGCGGCACGGTCCTCTGGCGCATCATGGTAGCGCCGGGGACCGGCGCGGGCCAGCGGGAAGGCATCCGGGGCGGCGGTCGGCGCCGGGCCTGCCACCGCCGCCCCGGCCGCCCGCGTTGACACGTCTCCCCGCTGCTGAGAACATCCGCCGGTGCGCAGGCCGGCCGCAGCGCTGGCGAGGCCAGGGAGGACACATGCAGGGACCACTCGGGCTCGGACGCACCCTCGCCGTGGCCGCGCTGTGCGCGGTCCTGGCGGCGTGCCAGTCGGGGCAGTCCGGCAGCGACGCCGGTCTCCAGGGCGACGCCGCGGTCCAGGACGACGCGGCGCAGTCCGACGCCGGCGGCGACGCTCCCCGCGACCTCTCCCGCTGCGGCACCGGGGGCGAGTCGTGCGGCACCTGTCACGGCTCGGGCGCGAGCCCGGCCCCGCCGCCGGACACCTCCGGGAGCTCGGACCCGAGCGCGATCACCGTCGGCTCGCACCAGGTGCACCTGGCCGGCAGCACCGGCGTCGCGCCCGTCGCCTGCTCCGAGTGCCACGTCGTGCCCACGAGCGTGCTCGACCCGGGCCACTGCGACTCGCCGGCGCCGGCCGAGCTGCGCTTCGGCACCCTCGCCTCGGCGAAGGGGACCTACCCCGTGTGGGACCGGACCAGCGGGACCTGCCAGGGGGTCTACTGCCACGGGGCGACCCTGCAGGGCGGCAGCAACAAGAACCCATCCTGGACGAGCACCACCGCGCTCACCTGCGGCTCGTGCCACAGCGCCAGCTACCACGGCCAGACCGGCTGCAGCTGCCACGGCTCGGTCTGGTCGGGCGGCCAGATCATCGATCCTACCAAGCACATCAACGGCAAGGTGGATATGTAGTCCCCCCCTCTACAGCGGCGGCGCCACGCGCACGCCCATGAGGCCGGGGTAGGGTGAGTTGTCGAACACCTCGACGATGTGGTAGACGCAGGCGATGTACCACGGCGGATCGGGGTAGTCGCCGCCGTGGTAGAAGTCGTGCATCGAGTTGACCCAGAGGACCCGCTTCCGGTCGAGGTCGGAGAGGTTGGGATCGAGCGGGTGCATCAGCCGGGGCACCGCGCGGACCTCGTAGGACCCCGGGATCGCCAGCCAGCAGATGGTGGCCATGGGGTTGGCCATCTGGTTGAGGAAGCTGTGGGTCTCGAAGGTCGGGGTGGTGTACAGCTCGAGCGAGCTGAGCACCCGGAAGTCCCACATCGACTGGTCCTGGTAGAAGCCCCGCAGGATGCCGATCTTGGTCGTGTCGTTGGCGTTCCAGTTGTCGTGCAGGATCGTCTGGAACTCGTCCAGGCGGGACTCGACGGGGTAGAAGCCGAAGCCCTTGAAGGCCGCGTTGAGCGTGAAGACGCTGTCGCCGCGGTTCGAGCCGACGGTCGCCAGGCAGCCGCTGTGCGGCCCGTCGAGGCACATCGGCCCCATCCCGCCCAGGTAGGAGAGCCGCGCCGAGAAGTTCCAGTCCACGAACCCCTGGGTCAGCCGGCGGCCGTAGAAGCTCTGCCACTCGCCTCCCACGCGCGCGCGCACGATGCCGTTGTCGAACTGGCTCGCGTCCACGTTCTCGTGGACGCAGTAGTCGCCGCGCCAGTAGGACTCCCGCGTCGGGCTCACCACCTGCGCCCGGGCGCCCCGCGACCCCGGCCACGGGGCCCGCCCCAGGTAGGCGGCGAGCGGCAGGCCGATCGTCGCGGCCCCGGCGAGCTTGAGCAGGGCGCGGCGACCGATCCGGGCGAAGCTGCTGCCGTGTCCGTCCGTCTCTCTGTCGTGGCTCATCGTGGTCCTCCCCTGGCTACCGGGCACAGCGGAAACCGAGGTTGCCGAACGACTCCTCGGGCAGGTACGAGCCGCGGTAGAAGGAGTAGAGCGCGGTCGCGTCCGAGCCGAAGGAGCCGCCCCGCACGACGCGGACGAGGCCGCTCGCGGGCCCCGGGGGATCGGTCGACGGGCTCACGCCGTAGTAGCCCGGGTCGTACCAGTCGGCCACCCACTCCCACACGTTGCCCGCCAGGTCGTCCACGCCGAAGGGCGAGGCGCCGGCGGCGTAGGAGCCCACCTGCGCGGTGTCGCCGTCGCGCGCCCGCCCGAAGTTCGCGCGCGCGCCGTCGGGCGCGGTCGAGCCCCAGGGGTAGAGCCGGCCGTCGTCGCCGCGCGCCGCGTACTCCCACTCCGCCTCGGTGGGCAGCCGCTTGCCCGCGCCCTCGCAGTACTGCCGCGCCTGCTCCCAATCGACGAACACCACCGGGTAGAAGCTGAAGTCGTTGTTGCCGTAGTAGGGCTCGCGCCCCGTGTACGAGCCGTTGTACCGGGGCGGGTCACAGCAGCCCGCCTCCACGCACAGCCGGAAGCGCGCGTTGGTGACCTCGTAGCGATCGAGGCTGAACCCGGCGAGCGTCACGCCGTGCTGTGGGTACTCGGTCCCGCTGGGCGCGCCCATCTGGAAGGTGCCCGCCGGGACCGCGATCTCCTCCGCGTCGGTGAAGCAGGTGCCGTACTCGGCGTGCTCGCCGGCGTTGCACTGGACCGTGGGCACCACGCACTCGCGTCCCCCGTCGGTGCCCCCGTCGTTGCCGGTGGGACAGGGCCTCGAGTCCTTGCAGCCCGGGCCCGCGACCACGGCCGCAGCCAGGACCGCGGTCGCGATCCACCGAGAGTCCCTGAACCCGAGGCGTCTCCTGCTCCAATCGCACACGCGCATGGCTCGCACACCCGCTCGAAGGCGCGCGGGAAGTCGTTGGCCCGGTCCCCGGGCTGGGACGCCGCCCCGGCCAGCCCGCCGCCCTCACCCCACCCCGATACCGAGGAGACGCTCGAACTCCCGACGCCGGGCCAGCCTATCGAGGTCCGGCGCGACCGTCAAGCACCCCGCGCGGCGGCACCCCGCGCGGCCGGCGCGTGGCGCAGGCAGGCCCGCACCAGGCAGCCGCGCGAGAACTCGCCGGCGGTGAGAGTCGCCATCCAGAGGTCGAGCGCGCGGCCGCGGGGGAAGAGCCGCCACACGATCGCCGCGGGCGGCAGGCCGCGGGCGTGGAGCTCGAGGATCCGGCCGGCCGCCTGCTCGATGGCGTCGGCCTTGCGCCGCAGCAGGGCCGCGGGTCGCTCGACGGCGAGGGCGTGGCCGCTGAGCATCCAGGTGGGCTCGAGGTCGGCCACGCGGCGCAGCGACGCGATCGAGTCGAAGGGGTTCTCGTGGGACATGACGGCCGTGACGCCGGCCGAGATGAAGAGGTCGCCGGTGAAGACCGCGCCCGAGGCCTCGTGGTGGAACGCGGTGTGCGTGGCCGAGTGGCCGGGGATGGGCACGGGCCACAGCCGGTGGTGTCGGTCCGCGATCACCGCGGGCAGCTCCACCGGCTGGTAGGGCTCGGGCTCCCCCCACCAGAGGTGGCGGTAGGGCTTGAGGGCCGCGAGCCCCTCCTCGTGGCGACGGCCGGGGTTGCGCAGGTAGACGGGGCAGCCGTGCCGCGCGCCGAGGGCCCCGGCCGCGCCGGTGTGGTCCTCGTGGTGGTGGGTCAGGCAGATGGCCGCGAGCCGCCGCCGCTCGAGGAACGGGAGCAGCGCCTCCCGGGAGTGGCCGAAGCCCGCGTCCACGAGCACGTCGCCGACCAGGTAGACCGATGCCTCCATGTGGTTGGCCCGCGACAGGCGGGAGGAGAGGCGGACGCGCTGGATGCCCGCCACGACCTCGTCGACGTGGAGGCGGAGGCCCCCCAGGCGCTGCCCCACGCGCTCCAGCACCTCGTCGCGGACGCGGCTCGCGATCACCTTCCGGACGCTCCGGCGGGGGAGTGGCCGAGCAGGGTGCGCGCCAGGCCGATCTTCCCCTCGAGGTCGGCCTGCCGGCCGATCATGATGCGCTGCGCTTGCGGCGGCCCGGCGCCGTGCACCGACTCGATGAGGTAGCCCACCGCGCCGGCGCCGGCGACCAGGTTCTCCACCAGCCGGAGGACCTTCATGCGGTCGACCGGGTCCACCCCAGGAACGGTGGCGAGGTACTTGCGCAGGTAGGGGCCGACCACCGGGTCCCCGAGGTCGCCGAGCGCCGGCATGGTGCCGAGGAGGCCGCCGGCGAGGTCGGTGGCGAGGCGCGCGATCTCGTGGGGAAAGCGGGTGACGTTCTGCTTGCACACGTTCGCCAGCAGGAGGTCGATCTCGTAGTTCCCGGCGGCCGTGGCGTGGCCGAAGGCGGAGCAGGCCACGCCGCACGAGAACATGGTCTCGTTCAGGTGGACCATCTCGACCAGCTTGTCGCGGACGTGGCTGGCCCCGTCCACGCCGTTCAGGCGCGCCAGCCAGGCGGACGCGCCGATGAGCACGTCACCGACGCCGACCTTGCAGCCGCCGTAGCTCTGCCGGTGGTAGCCGGCGAAGCGCTCGACCAGCGGCCCGGACCAGTCGACCTCGCCGCACAGGAAGACGCGCTCGTCGGGGACGAAGACGTCGTCGAAGACCGTCATCACCTCCTGCCCGCCGAAGGTCGCGTTGCCCGCATCGGGCGCGCCGGCCTCGCGCTTGCGGGTGTCGCTCGCCTGCCGGCCGTAGAGGTGGCGCACGCCGGCCGCGCCCGTGGGGAGGGCGCAGCAGATGGCGTACTGCTCCTCGCCGGGTCGCATGGCCATGGTGGGCATGACCAGGATCTCGTGCGCGTTCAGCATGCCGGTCTGGTGCAGCTTGGCGCCGCGGATGACGACTCCGCCCGGGCGCCGCGCGACGACGCGCACGAAGAGATCGGGGTCGGCCTGCTGCGCCGGGCGCTTGCCGCGGTCCCCCTTCGGGTCGGTCATGGCGCCGTCCACCGTGAGGTCGCGTCGCTGCACCTGGAGCCAGAACTCGCGGAAGCGATCATGGTAGCGCGTGCCGTGCTGGCGGTCGCACTCGAAGGTGACGCTGAAGACGGCGTTGGCGGCGTCGAGCCCCACGCAGCGCTGGAAGCAGCACGCGGTCACGTTGCCCAGGTGCCGGAGCAGCCGGACCTTGGCGACCAGGTCGGCGGGGCTCTGGTGCAGGTGCGTGAAGCGGTTGATGGGCTCGCCGGTGAGCGACGACTGCGCGCAGGCGAGGTCGCGGCCGGCGGCCGAGCGGGCCGCGTCGTAGGTCGCGGCCACGGCGCGCAGGCTCGGCGCCACCAGGGGGTCGTCGACCAGGGCGGCCTGGTCGGCGCCGAGCACCCGCGCCTGCAGCTCCAAGCCCCGGATCGAGGCGATGTACTCCGCGCCGGTCATCATGGCCACTGCCTCCTCGCCCGGGGACCTGGCCCGGGCGGCGCTGCCGTCAGATGGGGAAGCGGCGCGCGTTGTAGAGATCGACGTGCAGCGCGCGCCGGTCGCGCTCGGTGAAGCGGTGCCGCCGGCACGGGGCCAGCTCGGCCTCGGCCTGCACGGCCCCGCCGCCCGCGGCGGCGGCGGCGGCGTGGTGATGGTCGGCAGCTGCCCCGCGGAGCTCGGCGCACCAGGCCAGGACCAGGTGCGCGCGGTAGCGCCGCGGCTCGCCGTTCGGGGCCGCCGCGAGGAAGGCCTCGGCGTGGGTCGCGGCCGTGTCGAGGCGGCCGAGCTTCAGCGCCAGGAACGCCTGCTGCAGCAGCAGGCGTGGCTCGTCGGGGCATTTCGCGGCGGCCGCCTGCACGTGCCGGTAGGCGATCTCCTCCTGCCCCGGCCGGCACAGGGCGAGGTGGGCCTGCTGGATGTCCTGGATCGCGGCCTGGGCCAGCGGCCGCACGGTCGGATCGGCCTTCAGCGGCCGGAGCGGGTACTGGCGGCCCCGGCGGAACGCGTCCAGCTCGCGGTGGAAGTCGAGGTCGACGAAGCGCCCGAGCGACGCGGGCGCCGGGTCAGCCGCGACCCACAGGCGGGCGGCGGTGACGTCGCAGACCACGCTGGCGATGGTGAGGTAGTTGCAGATCACGTCGCCGAACGGGTGCCGCGCGCCGGTGCGGTGCTCGATCTGGTCGCGCAGGCAGCCGACCAGGAACGGGACGTCGATGCGGCCCCGGGCGCCGTGGAGCAGCGCGCGCAGCCGGTCGTAGCGCCCCCAGGTGTTGCTGTTGTCGACCAGCCCGTTCGGCGGCGTGGTGGCGGCCATCTCCGGGTCCAGGTAGTGGTTGGTCGTCCACAGCAGCCCCGCGCGCGGGGTGCGCACGCGCCGCCGCGAGAAGGAGTACTCGACCATCACGGCGTCGGCCGAGGGGCCGTGCGACAGGTGGACGTTGTAGCCGCTCGCCGGGCGCCGCCGCCCGAGCAGGTCGACGGCCTCGCCGAGGGTGCGGGCCTCGCGCACCACCTGCTCGTTGAGCCCGAAGAAGGGCTCGCCGCGCAGCGACAGATCCGTGGTCGGCGCGGTGTTGGAGCCAAGGAACAGGCCCGCCGCGTTCAGGCCGTCGAGCGCCGCGGTCTGTACGCCGGCCGAGGCGATCCAGGCATAGGGGAGCCCCCGGGCCGGGCGGCAGAAGGCCACCGTGGGGTAGCGGTCGTACGTGCCCAGGCCGTCGTAGTCGAGGTTGCGGGCGTGGAGGAGGTGGCGGTCCGCCGTGACCGACGGGAGTGCCATGGCCCCGGAGCAGGCAAACCCGGCCGACCGGCCCGGCCGGAGACCTCCCAGGCTCGGCACCTTGCCCTCGAGGCCACGCACCCGCGCGGCCAGATGCATCAGGATGACGAGCGCGTCGGGCAGCCCGACGGCCCGGTCGGCCTCGCGCGGGGAGAGCCCCGCCGCCGCCGCCACCAGGTGGAACGGGCGGCGCTGGGCGAGCGGCAGGTTGTGGGCCACGAGCGTGCACAGGAGGTCGACGCCACGGCCCAGGAGGCCAGCGCCGAGGCGGGCGGCGAGGGTCTCGCCCCCCGCGACGTTGCGCGAGAGGAAGCCCGCCATGAACGGCAGCGCGCCGGTGCGGATCTCGGCCTGCAGCAGCTCGGCGTGCTGGCGGGCCATCTCCTCGTCGGTCCCTTCGAGGTGCAGGACCCGGACGCCGGCGTCGCAGCGCGCCATGGCGCGGCGGTCGGCAGTGTAGCGGGGCTCGGTGGTGTCGCTCATCGGCTCCCGAGTTGTATCACGCCCGAGAGGGAGGCGGGTCAGGCCCGCGTCAACGCCCCAACGTGGGCGGCGACCGCAGCCGCGAGGCCCTTCAGGTTGTAGCCCCCCTCCAGCGTCGCCACCAGCCTACCGCCGGCGTGGCGGCGGGCGATGCCGAGCATCACGTCGGTGAGGTCGATGAAGTCCTGGTCCGTGAGCCGGAAGCGCCCCAACGGATCGTCGCGCCGCGAGTCGAAGCCGGCGGACACCAGCACCAGGTCGGGCTTGAACGCGTCGGCCGCCGGCACCAGCCGCTCCTGGAAGGCGCCGAGGATCTCGGCCCGCCCCGCGCCCGCGGGGAAGGGGCAGTTCAGGATGCAGCCGCGACCGCGGCCCGCGCCGGTCTCGTCGGCGCGGCCGGTCCCGGGATAGAGCGGCCACTGGTGCGTGCTCATGAAGAAGACCGAGCCGTCGCGGTAGAAGGTGTCCTGCGTGCCGTTGCCGTGGTGGACGTCCCAGTCGGCGATGAGCACCTTGCCCAGCCCGTGGCGCCGCTGCGCATGGCGCGCGGCGAGCGCGACGTTGTTGAAGATGCAGAACCCCATGCCGCGGTCGGGGGTCGCGTGGTGGCCGGGGGGCCGCACCGCGCAGAAGGCGTTCTTCACGGTCCCCGCGACCACCGCGTCCACCGCCGCCATGACCCAGCCCGCGGCCAGGAGCGCCGCCGGCCAGGAGCCACGGGAGACCTCGGTGTCGCCCGTGCTCAGCGCCGTTCGGCCGGCCTCGCTCTCGGCCCGGGCCGTGGCCACGTAGGCGCGCGTGTGGCAGAGGAGCAGCTCTTCTTCGGTGGCCGGCCGCGGCGGGATGGGCAGCAGGCGACCCGCCAGCGGCGCCACGCTCAGCGCCGCGTCGATCGCGTCGAGTCGGGCCGGGGTCTCCACGTGCGGCACACCCTCGAGGTGCCGCTTGTAGACCGGCGACGAGACCAGGCCCGGCGTGCCGGCCGGGTCTGCGCCGCGACCGGCGGGCCCCGGGGGGCCGCCGCCCCCGCTCCCCGGTGGGCCGCCGCGCGCGGCGTCGCCCGTCGGTGCACCCGCCACCAGCCCGCGCGAGGCGCAGGCCACGAGCCCCGTGGCCGCCGCGGCCAGGGTCGCACCGCCGGTGATCCGCAGGAACTCGCGCCGCTCCAGCCGATCGCGCATGGCCCGTGCCCCGATTGAAGCACTCCGGCGGTCAGCCGGCCAGCGCGAAATCCCCGTTCCCTTCGCAGCGCCGTCGGGTAGCATGGGGCCATGCCGCTCGCCCGACTCCGCTTCGCCCTCGCCCTGCTCCTCCTCGCCGGGGCCGCGCCCGCCCGCGGCCAGCCCGGCCCCGAGGCGTGGGACGAGAAGGCGGTGGACGCGTGGGTGCAGGCGCGCGTGCGCAACGCCAAGGCGGGCACGCGAGAGATCGTGCGCATCCCGATCGTGCGCCGCTCCACGGGCTGGGGGTGCATGTGCCCGTGGCACTACCTGGGCAACAACGTGGGCTCCTACGGCGGCAAGTCGTGGCTCGCGCTCACGACCGCGCCGGGCGTCTCGCTGTCCGATCGGCGTGACGGGTGGGTCCAGATCGCGGAGGGCACCTTCACGGGCGCCACCGCGACGGAGGACTACAGCAAGCACTGCGACGGGTGCAAGGACTGGATCTACACGCTCTACCAGTTCCACGTCGAGCGCGCCCGGCCGGCGCCGAAGGAGTCCGAGAGCCTGCGCGTGCACGTGCTGCTGGCGGGCAAGGAGGCCAGCGAGAAGGTGGCGCCGCTCGCCGACGGCAAGCCGTGGCTGGTCATGGTCTCGAGCGTCGCACGCGGCGACAAGAACTCGGCCGCGCAGGCCGCGGCGCAGCGTGACAAGCTGGTCAAGGCCGGGTTCGCGGGTGCCGCCGTCATCGACAGCCGCAGCGCGCCGCTGCTCTCCTGCTGCTACCACGTCGTGGTGGCGGGTCGCTTCGCGACGCAGGCCGAGGCCACGGCCCTCGCGAAGGACGTCAAGAAGAAGAAGCTCCCGGCGAGCGTGAAGAAGGGGTTCTGAGAGCGCCCGGCGGCCGCGCCCGGGCTGCAGCGGAGCGCGGCCCGCGCCCGCCGGCGCCGCGTGGCGCCGCGGGAGGGGGGGCCCCCGGCGGGCATGGCCCGACGGGGCGGGAGGGCGGAGCCCGCCCGTTCCGATCAGAACGCCTGCGACCGTATCGCGAGGGTCAACCCCTTCACCTCGGGGTGCGCCTCCAGCAGCGCGTCCTGGAACTCCTGCTCCAGCGCCGGCAGCTTGTCCTCGGCCACGTCGGGCCCGAAGTTGAGCCACAGCTTGACGGCGTTCTTGTCGTCGCCCGACGGGTTCACGCGCGTCTCGACCGGCGCCCACCCGGGGTGCGACCCGCGGTACTTGTCCAGGAACACCTCGATCACGGCCACGGCGCGGTTGATGTCCATGGCCCGATACTACGTCAGTGGCCGGCGGCAGGCGAGCGCCCGATGCTTTCCCCCGCCGCACCGTCGGTGCTACACTCCTCTCGACGCTCCCGCGAGGATGGCGGAACTGGCAAACGCGCGAGACTTAGGATCTCGTCCCGCAAGGGTTGGGGGTTCGAGTCCCCCTCCTCGCACTTTCCAAGATCGCGAGAGCGTTCTGCTTCTCGGAGGAGAGTAGAACGCGAGTAGAACGCTCTCGCGAAACGACTCGGGTTTCTGCCGCGTCCCCGAGGTCACTCGCGGCTGTCTCGGGCACCGCGACTCCCGCCACCGCCGCCTTCGGCAACGCCACCAACTGGCCCCGTGGCGTGCGGGTGACTTTCAGCTTTGCCACCTCAGCGCAGAGCACATCCCAGGCGTACTCGGTGTAGTCGTCGATGGTGCTCTTGCCCTTGGGCGCCCCGTGCGTGCAGACCTGCAAGAGATCCTTGCGCGCCCCGTCGGAGAGCATGAGGGAGATGCCGGTGCGGCGAAGGTCGTGGCCGCGCCGGTGACGGAGCCCGAGAACCTTGAGGTCCGCCGTGCGCAGCTTCTGGCTGCGGCTCAGGTAGCGCATCTTCCCTGCTGGCGTCACCTTGCTCGCCGGGAATGGGCAGATGAGATCCTCGGGCGTGGGCTGGCGGCCCATCATCTCGGGCCAGCCCCTCAGCCGCCACTCCGCGAGCATGGCCGCGAGGACTGGATGGACCGGCATGAAGCGCGTGCAGTCCGTCTTCGTCCGTCCGTTATCGTAGGAGGTGGCGATGGTGAGGCGGCCGAGCGGCTCCAACTTGTTCTCGAAGGAGCCGAAGCGTAGGCCTGCCGCCTCCCCATGGCGCAAGCAGCCGATGCTCTCCAGCGCGTAGAAGATCTGGCGGTCCCAGGGGATGCGGGGGTCCGCGATCAGCATCTCGACTTCGGCGCGGGTGTAGATGGCCGTCGCGCGCCAACGTGGGTCCTTGTCCACGTTCTTGCCGAGCTGGTGCACGGTGAGCACGCAGGGCGAGGAGTCGATGAGCCCCTCGATCTGCGCGTCGCGGAACATGGCCGTGAGCGTGGAGTAGTGGTTGTAGACCGACTTGGGCGACAGCTTCTGCCCCGCGATCTTGGGGTTCGTGCCGGCAGCGGTGATCTGGCCGGTGCGGTACATGATCACGAGCTCCAGGATGTGCGCCGTGCGCACCTTGTCGATCCGCAGATCTCCGAACGTGGTGCCCTCGGCCAGCCGCACGTTCAACGCGTGCAACTTCAGGTTCGACCTGTCGTGCCTGACGTCTGCCAGCCCGAGTTGCTCCCGTCGCTTCAACCAGACCTGGGCCCACTGCCGCAACGTCAGCGGTCCCTGGACTCCGCCACCTGCCCTGGCCTGGGCCTTGCGGCGATCCTCGGCCTTCTCAAGGAGAGCCCGTGCCCTGGCACGACCCTCAGGCGAGTCGGGGATCCTGAGGGCGATGCACTTCCACTTCCTCTTGCCGCTGGGGCCGCTGTTCTTCACCGCGGCGTACAGCCACCCGTCCTTGGCGTAGATGCTGCTCATCGTCGTTCCCCTTGTTGGGCTGACGGAGGCTGTCAGCCCAGCCGACAGTAGACGCGCCGCGGCTACGTGTATTCATTGCATCATAATCATGGATCGGGCATGATATCCATAGACCATGAATGCAATACACCGCCGCTGCGCAGATGCAAACGTCCGTGAACCGCGGGCCCCCAAGGGGCGCTTCCTGGTCCCTCGTCCACGTGGGCCACTCCAGCCACGGCAGCCGATCTCACTGAGTTCGCGAGAGCCACCCCGTGAGCGCTTGCGGAAGATCGCGGCTGGGAAAGCCACTCTCTCCAGGCAGGACCTTGAAGGCCTCATCGCCGAGCTGGTGGTCGACTCCGACCGCCGCTCCCAGGGCTTGTCCAAGCGTTTCGAGGGGCTGCTGGAGATGCTGCTCAGCAGCGTGGCGGCGCAGAAGCTGGACCTCAAGGTCGCCATGGATTTGCTGGTGCAGATTGGCCACCTCCATCGGGGCGAGGCCGAAGAGGTGCGCCGCAACCTCGCCCTCTTGGCGCATGTTCACCGCGTGGAGCCGCCCCTGGTGCGCGTGGTGGCGGCCGGGCCAACCCAGGTGAACGTGGCCCCGCCACTTCGCTTGGGCGGCCGAGGACGAAGGTGATCATCCTGGAGCAGGTGCCCCGTATCCACATCCGACAATTGCGAGAGCGGCCCTCATGGCCAGCCATGAAGGCCGCCGGCAAGGGGATGGTGGCTATCGAGGTGGAGGGCCGGAAGATGACCGTGCCCGTCACGCTGGCCAAGGACCGGGTCACATTCGGGTGGAGGGCGTGGCTGGTCTGTGGTTGCGGCTGTGGGCGACGAGGACGGTACGGCTACCTCATCGACGGCATCCTCCGCACGGGGACCTGCGCGAAGAAGCGCTTGACCTACTTCATGTGGAGCTGGCCGGATTCGAGGTGGAGGCAGACGGTCGGAAGGCCCTTGATGGCCGCCGCTCGAGGAGCTTCAACGAGCGCCAGATTCCAGTGAGCTATGAACACTGGGTCCCCTTGCCGGTAGGTCTTGCCACCGGGAGTCTCGGACGCACGCCTCTCGGACAATGTAATTCCCCACCAGGGCCGGCAAGGTCGTGTCCGAGGACCCACCTCGAACGCGCCCTTGGTTGAGCAAGATCTCGTCCGGCAAGAAAACTGGGGAGTCCAGAGCGTGCCGGCCGGGCCGAGACAGTTGGCGCGGCCCCCTGGCCGGTGTCCCTCAGGGGGGGCAAGGGAGCCGACCAAGCGACCGCGCCACAGACAAGTGTGCCACGAGACGCCAGGCGGGACACAAGGGCAGCCCACTTGGATCAACTGTCCGGACGTGCGGACACTGTGCCGCGGGGAGCTACTCGTCGTCGCCGCTGCCGGGGCCCACCACGCGCCAGCGGACCAGGTCGTCGCGCAGGGTGCTGTAGGCCACCTGCAGTCTCCTGGCCGTCTCGCGGATGTTGCCGCCGCAGGCCTGGAGCACCATGGTGCAGGAGTCGCGATTGAGTTCGTCGAGGGACACGACGAGTTCCGACGGCAGCAGCGGGAGGGCCGCTTCGGGGCCGGGACCAGGTCGATGAGCATGTGCGGCTTCGGGTCGTGCCTGCAGCATGATGCGCAGCAGGCGGACCTGGCGGTCGAGGTCGACGGAGGCAAGGATCTGATCGAGCCGCTGCAGCAGAACCGGGGGTGGGCACTGCTCCTTGTAGAGGTAGTCGCGTGCGCCCAGCTTCATCAGCTCCACCGCCGGGGACAGGGCGTTCTCGACGGTGAGGATGACCACGGACAGGTTCGGCCACCGCTCCACTATCTGCCTCAGGATCTCGTCGCCGCGCAGGTGACCTTTGCCGAGATTCAAGTCCAGCAACACCAGATCGAAGTCGGCGGTCTCCTTTTCAATGAGAGGGAGAGCCTCTTCCCCCGAGGCTACCCCGACGACATCGAAGCGTCCTCGGAGGACTCGGGCGGTTGCCCGCCGCCAGCCCTCGTGGTCATCGACCAACAGCAGCCGCCTCCGCCCCGGTTCCATCGGCTCCCCTCGTTGCCGAACATGATACTTCGGGCCCGGTCTGGAGCGCGAACAGGGTGCCGGCCCGGGTCCATGCAAGCACCGTTCCGACCAAATTGGTCGGTGGGCGTCACGACCTCGCCCCACAGTGTGATCCTGGCACCGTACATGTCGCAGAATCCTCGGCATCTCAAGCACTTGGCGCTTGACACGCGTCGTGGCGGGGGTAGCGTGGATCGTAGGCTCAGGGGCTCAAGTTCTCGTAATCCACGGCTCGTAGTCCATCGCTGCTGACCGTCGTCGTGAGCTGGAAGGGGGTCCGGAATGCGTGCGTCGCTGCGCCGTCGCTGTGCGTCGATCATCGTCCTCTCGGCCATGACTCTCGGCCTCGGTTGCTCGGGGACGGAGACGGATCGTCCGACGGGAGGGG
>JACRCY010000509.1 GCA_016218785.1 Deltaproteobacteria bacterium | reverse complement strand
CGACGGCCCAACGACGGTGCCGCGAAAAACGACCGGGCGCTCGTCCCGCGGGCGACGCTTCATGCCTCCGGTATGGCACAAACGCGCGGGCGGCGCCAGTCCCCAACCCTATCTACTTGAAAGCACGACGCCGAAAAGACATTGCCGGGGCCCTGGGGTGCTGTGCCACCGGTCGGGCGCGAAGTCGCGGCTCAGGCACCCGCCCGCAACCACCGCGGTTCAAGGTCGAAAGTCGAAGGTCGAATCGACCCGGTGGCTCCGGGGGGCCCTTCGACCCTCAACATTCAACCTACAACGGCCTCACCGGCAGGCGCCCAGTCCGTTGCAGCCGAACATGCACACGTTGCCGCACTCCCCGCAGTTGTACGGGTCGCTGACCAGGTCGGAGCACCCGGTCGGGCAGGACGTCAGGCCCAGCTCGTCGCAGATGGTGCTCGCAGGCTGGCAGGCGCCGGCCGCACCGACATCGCCCGCGCCGACGTCGCAGGCGTTGCCGCACGCGCCGCAGTCGAGCTGGTCGCTGTCGAGGAAGGCGCAGTACGCGTGCCCTCCCGCGTCCACGCACTCCGAGAGGCCGGCGCCGGCGCACGAGTTGCTCCCGGCCCGGCAGACGCCCTCCAGGCACACGCCGCCGAGGCACTGCAGCCCGCAGCCGCCACAGTTGAACGGGTCGTCGCGGACGTCCGTGCACCCGAGCGCCTCGTCGGAGTAGGCGCAGGCGACGTAGGGTGTGACGCAGGCGGACTCGGGCACGCAGGTGCCCGCCCAGCAGACCTCCCCTGCCACGCAGGCGCCGTTGCAGGGATCGACCCAGTCGACGGGCTTGCCGTGGCCGCAGCCGGCCATGGCAACGACCGCGGCGACGACGGGCGGTGCCATGCCGAGCATCCGAGCCCACCTCTGTCGTGCCGCTGCGGTCATGGCTGGGGCGCAGGATACCACAACCGGGCTCTCGGGCATCCGCGCCGTCCGGCCGGAATCCCGGAATCCGGCCAGACTGCCAGGGCACCTCACGTGGCACATCCTCGCCCGCCCCGGCTCGTCCCGGATTGCGCGGCGGCGGTTGTTCGGCTCTGAGTTGCGCACGTAGCCCTGGCGCGAGACGCAGAGTTGCGCCACGTCCGGCGCGCGTGCTCCCAGGTCATCCGTCAGGTGGCGAATCGACGTGTGCGCCGCGAGTTGTTGGGTGTACTCTATGTGGCAGCGGGGACGCGCTTTCCCCCTCGGCTGGTTCGGGCGCTCATCCCCCGGGAGGTGCTCATGTACTCGGCGACCGCAGACGAGTTCATGCGAGAGGGTGAGGCCAGAGGGAAGGCCGAGGGGAAGGCCGAGGCGCTGCTCGCCATCTTCAAGGGACGCGGTCTGGCGGTGGCGTCCGCGCACCGGCGGCGCGTGCTCGCCTGCCGCAACCTCAAGACTCTCGGGCGGTGGATCGCCGCGGCGCTGACCGCGCCTTCCGTGTCCGCCGTGCTTTCCGCCGGCAACCGATCCCCGCGTGGGACCGGTGGCCGCCGCCCTCGTCGCAGTTCCTAGCCAGGTTGCAGCCCCCCTTCGAGCCCCGGGATCTCGCCCAAGCCTTGACAGGCTCCCGGGCGGGGAGCATCGTCCTCTTCGCTGCTCGCGCGGCAACGAAGCGCGGGCGCGCCGGTCGGGCGCCGGTCGTGGAGATTCATCATGGCGAAATCACCGAAGGAATACTCGAGGCTGCTCAAGGGGGAGCTCCTCGACCTGGCCAAGAAGGCCGGCCTGCCGGACCTCGGCTCCCTCACCAAGGACGAGATCGTGGCCCGGCTGACGAAGGCGGGCCGCGCCATCGAGGAGAAGATCGCGGGATCGATCCGCGGCCGGCGGAAGCCCGCGAAGGCGACCGACGCGCCGGCGAGGCCCGAGGCCGCGGGCCCGAAGCCCGCGACCGCCCAGCCCGCGGCGAAGGCTGCGGCTCCGGCGAAGCCGACGAAGGCGACCCAGACGCGGAAACCGAAGGCGGCCGTCGCGACGGGGGGCTCCGGGACGGTGGCCGCCACGAGGACCGCCATGGCCACCACGACGGGCACCAGCAGCACGACGACCACCACGGCGACCGAATCGGACTCCGCCTCCGGATCCGTCTCGGCGTCGGAGTCGACCTCCGTGCCGGCGGCCGGGGATCTCGACGCGGGGTTGCCCGAGCTGCCCGAGGGGTACGCGGACAACCGCATCGTGCTGCTGCCGCGCGACCCGCAGTGGCTCTACAGCTACTGGGACGTCACCAACGAGCACAAGCAGGCGGCCCGCATCCGCGGCGGGCTCTTCCTCTGCCTGCGTCTCTACGACGTCACCGACGTGATCTTCGACGGGAGCAACGCGCACGCCATGTGGGAGCAGGAAGTCCACGAGCTCGCGCGCAACTGGTACCTGCACGTCCCGTCGCCTGGCCGCCGCTACTGCCTCGAGATCGGCTACCGCGGCGGCGAGGGGCAGTGGCTGCCGCTGGCCCGCTCCAACACGGTCCCGGCCCCGGTCGACCGGCCGGCCGAGCGCATCCAGGACGAGTTCGTCACGATCCCGCTCGATCGGCCGCTCGCGGGAGCGGGCGGGACCCCGGGCGCCGCCGCCCCAGGCGTCGCCGGGCTGCACGACCTCCTGCTCCCGCCCGGCGGGGCCGCGGGCCTCGCCGCCGCGACGAGCGCCGGCCTCGGAGGGCCCTGGTCGGGCGCCTGGTCGGGTGCGGCCGGTGCGTGGTCGGCCGCATGGTCGGGGGCGGCCTCGGTCCAGCCCGGGCCCGCGAAGCCGCGCGCCTTCTGGCTGCGCGCGGACGCCGAGCTGATCGTCTACGGGGCCACGGAGCCCGATGCCGAGGTGCTCTGCGGCGGACGCAAGCTCGAGCTGGCGCCCGACGGCACGTTCTTCATCCGGCTCCACTTCCCCGACGGGGTCCACGACTTCCCCATCGAGGCGACCGCGGTCGATCGGGAGCAGCAGCGCCGGATCCGTCTCACCTTCCACCGCCGCACGGAGTAGCCCCGCCTCGAGGGCCGAATGCCCAAAGGCTACCTCGCTCTGGTCCTCCACGCGCACCTCCCCTACGTGCGCCACCCGGAGCACGAGCGCTTCCTCGAAGAAGACTGGCTCTACGAAGGGGTCACCGAGACCTACGTCCCGCTCGTCGACGTGATGGACGGCTGGGACCGCGACGGGGTCCCGTGGCGCCTCACCATGTCGCTGACGCCGCCGCTGTGCGCCATGCTGGGCGATCCGCTGCTGCGCGATCGCTGCGCGGCGCACCTCCAGCGCCTCTCGGAGCTGTGCGGCAAGGAAGTGGTCCGCACCCGGTTCGACGGGCACCTGAGCTACCTCGCGCGCCACTACCGCGAGCGCATCGACGCCGTGCTGGCGACCTGGCGGCGCCACGACGGCGACCTGGTGGCGGCGTTCCGCGGGCACCAGGATCGCGGCAATCTGGAGGTACTGACCTGCGCCGCCACCCACGCCTACCTGCCGCTGATGGCGCACGAGCCGCGCGCGGTGTGGGCGCAGATCAAGGTGGCGGTCGACGACTACGTACGGCACTTCGGCCGCCCGCCGCGGGGCATCTGGCTGCCCGAGTGCGGCTACGTCCCCGGTCTCGACGTGGTCCTGCGCGACGCCGGGCTACGCTTCTTCGTGATGGACGCCCACGGCATCCTGCTCGCCGACCCGCGGCCGCGCTACGGCAACTTCGCCCCGCTCTTCTGCCCCCGCTCGGGCGTGGCCGCCTTCGGTCGCGATCTCGAGAGCTCGGTCCAGGTGTGGTCGAAGGAGCGCGGCTACCCGGGCGATCCCGTCTATCGCGAGTTCTACCGCGACGTGGGCTACGACCTCCCCTTCGACTACGTGGCGCCCTACGTCCAGCCGACGGGCGCCCGCAAGAACACCGGCATCAAGTACCACCGCGTCACCGGCGACGTCGACCTGGGCGACAAGCAGCTCTACGACCCCTACTGGGCGCGCGAGCGGGCCGCCGAGCACGCCGGCAACTTCCTCTTCAACCGCGGCCGGCAGATCGAGTGGCTGGCGGAGCGGATGGGGCGCCCGCCGCTGGTGCTCTCCCCCTACGACGCGGAGCTGCTCGGGCACTGGTGGTACGAGGGCCCCTGGTGGCTCGACTACCTGGTGCGGCGCGCCGGGCGGGGGCAGCACCCCTTCGAGCTCATGCACCTCGCCGGCTACCTCGAGCAGAATCCCACGCAGCAGCGCAGCCAGCCGGCGCAGTCGAGCTGGGGCGACAAGGGGTACCACGAGTACTGGCTCAACGACACCAACTCCTGGATCTACCCGCACCTCGACCGGGCCGCCGAGCGCATGGCGCTGCTGGCCCGCACGCACACGCGCACCGACGGCCTCGCGGCGCGCGCCCTCAACCAGGCGGCGCGGGAGCTGCTCCTGGCCCAGTCGTCGGACTGGGCCTTCATCATGAAGTCGGGGACGATGGTCGACTACGCCACCGGGCGCACGCGCTCGCACCTGCGGCGCTTCCTGGCGCTGGCCAGCCAGATCCACGCCGGCGAGATCGACGCGGGCTGGCTCCAGCGCCTGGAGCAGGCCGACAACGTCTTCCCGGCGATCGATTTCCGGGTCTACGCGTGAGGGCCTCGCCCCCCGCTACGCCGCCGCGCCGGCCGAGCCCGACGGCGCCGTGGCGCCACGGCGGCGAGCCAGGGCTCGGGTGACCACTCGGCCGGGTCGAAGTACCACGGCTCGAGTGACTGCGGCTGCCGGCGATACGCCGCCGCGGTCAGCCTCTCGAGCTCCGCTTCCGCGCGGCGGCGCACTGCTGCCCCGCGCGAGGCCGAGCGGCTGCCCGCGGCAGACGAACTCGAACGCCCGGAAACTGGACCTGGCCGGCGCACCGATCAGCCCGTCGAGCGGGAGGCCTGCTGCCGCTTCGCCAGGTCGTAGACCAGCTCCGGCGCCAGATCGGCGCCGTTCGGCCAGGAGATCGTTTCGGCATCCGGCTCCACGCGCAGCAAGGCGAAGCCGCCGGGTTCCCTCACGGGCGCGAACACCTCGCCATGGAGCTCGTCGCGCAGATCGACATCCAGCACCTCGCCGGTGCTGAAGGCGACCCGCACGACGAAGTCGCGCACCAACTCGGCTCGCTCGACCCAGACCATGCCCAGACACCCCGTCAGTTCCCCTTCAGCTCGACCCAGTCGAAGGAGTACCCCACGGCGCGCTTGACCTCCAGCACCCGGCCCGGAGAGAGCGCGCCGATGCGCTCCGACAGCTTCTTCGTCGGCACCATCTGGATGTTGTCCAAGCTCGCGACGCTGGCACGTCTCAGGCCTTCGCGGGTTCCGAGGCGCACCTCCTGCGGTATGCCCCTGCTGATCGTCGTGACCTCGCAGACGCAGACGCGATCCAGGTAGCCATACGCGCTGGGGCGCGAGAGCAACAACACTGGCCGCCGTCCCGCCGACCCCGGCAGGTCGGCCCACCAGATCTCGTACTGGGTCACCGGCGGCGCCTCCTGGGGCGCCGGGGCTCCCATGCCTCGGGGTCGAAATACCACGGGTCCAGGCTCTGGGGCATGCGGCGGTAGGCCTCCGCGGTGAGGCGCTCGAGCTCCGCGTCGAGCGCTCGCCGGATTGCGTCACGCACGAAGGCCGAGCGCTTGCGCGACCGGGCCGGAGCCACCTTCTCGAGCAGCGCGGCCAGGCGCTCATCGATCTCCACTATTACTTGCTTCATATACTTGACTCGACTTGCGCACTTTTTCCGCCTCGTTTGAGCGGCTCGACGACGCGCAGGAAAATAGACGGCACGGCTGACTTCTGCGATGAGGTAGGTGCAAACCAATCCTCATGCGAGAGGCAGCCGTGCCAGATACCCTCATCGTT
>JACRCY010000508.1 GCA_016218785.1 Deltaproteobacteria bacterium | reverse complement strand
GCGTCAGTCCACGCTGACGTCGGCTGGCCCCGCGTCGCCGGGACCACCGTCGAGCAGCGGGACGCAGCACTCGGCCCCAGCCTTGACAGAGGCGCAGCGGGTGCCTTCGCCACAGCATTCGCCCGTGCCGCACTGTCGGTCCACGGGACAATCGGTTGTGCACGACAGCCCGCCTCCGTCCGACGCCAAATCGACGCAGCCCTCGGCGCTCACCCCATTTTGCCACGCCGTCGCCATGCAGCGACTGTCGACCGAACAGACCGTCTTGTAGCCGCAGCGCACTGGGCATGGCGTCGCGGTTGGCAAACACGCGTAGGACTCCGTGCCCCGGTAGCAGCAGTGCGCCTGCGGGGAACAACACCCTCGGTGTAAGGTCCCGAGGTCGGTGCTGTTGCACTCGGTCCAGCCCGTCGCGTCCTGGCAGGCCGCGACGCAACGCCCGTCCGCGCACACCCCGTCGAGGCACCCGAGGGCAGGCGAGCATGGGACGCCGGCGTCTTGGTAGCCCTTGCCGCCGGTGCAGGCCGCGAGCAGGGCGACCAACGGCAGCAGTGCCAGGAGAGGCGTCCGACGCACGAGCATGCCTCTTCAGTCACGCTACCGCCAGTCGGCTCGAGTCGCAAGGACCTTGGAGCCGGGGAGCGCCACCGAGGGCAGGGATCGGGACATTGACATCACGATGCCTATGGGTTAGCATCATGATGTGCGTACCACTCTCACGCTGGACGACGACGTTTCCGCCAGGGTCAAGGCCGAGGTGCGCCGCTCCGGTCGTCCGTTCAAGCAGATCGTGAACGATCTCCTGCGGCTCGCCCTGACGCTGCGCCGCGACTCCGGGCGGGCCAGGCCGTTCAAGGTGCGCGCGCAGCCGCTCGGGCTGCGCGCCGGCCTCGACTACGACAACGTGGGCGAGCTGCTCGAGCAGCTCGAAGGGCCGCTGCACCGGTGATCTTGCTCGACGCCAACGTCCTGCTATACGCCTACGACGAGACCTCGCCGCATCACGAGCGGGCGCGCGTCTGGCTCGAACGCACGCTCGCCGCCCCGGCCCCCGTGGGCCTGCCGTGGGCCACGGTGCTCGCGTTCCTGCGCATCTCCACGAACGCCCGCGCGCTGCAGCGACCCCTGACGCTCGAGGCCGCCATCGGGATCGTCGACTCGTGGTTCGAGCAACCGTGCGTCACACTCGTCGCTCCCGGACCCCAGCACTACCGGATCCTGTGCGACCTGCTCCGGAACGCTCAGGCGAAGGGTCCTCTCGTCACCGACGCGCACCTGGCCGCGCTGGCGCTCGAGCACGGTGCCGCTGTGGCGACCTCGGACCGCGACTTCAGTCGCTTCAGCGGCCTGCGCGTGGTGAACCCGCTGCTCGAGCCCGCCTGACGGAGCCCCTGTGCCGCGAGCCGACGCGGCTGACGGCGGTCAGGTACGTCGAGGGCGACGACCTGCTCTGAGGGGAGGCTCTGCGGTGGGGCAAGGACGCTACCAGGTGACGTCGATCGACACGAGGGGGCGGTCGAGGGCGTCGAGCTTCGCCACACGGACGTTGTCCATGGCGATGGCCCAGACGTAGTCGTCCATGAAGATACTGCGCTTGACGCCCGAGTTCGGGGTCGTCCACCAGTTCGAGCAATTGGAGCCGTAGGGGTCGTAGGCCGTCGACGGCTCGCTGTGGGGCAGGCCGCCGAGCTTCTTGAAGCCGTCGGCCACGGTCACGTGGTAGACGAGGAGCCCGTCGAAGGTCATCTTCGTGCCGTAGCTGCTGCCGCCGCCCGAGGCCTCGCAGATGGCGATGGGCAGGGCGAAGGCTTCCTTGGGCGGGAAGTAGTTGAAGGCGAGGTGGTTGGTCGCGGCGTCGGAGGTGGTCCCGCGCGTGCCGATCAGCTCCTTGTGCAGCACCTTCGGGTTGTACGGG
Organism: Deltaproteobacteria bacterium; assembly: GCA_016218785.1. Taxonomy (GTDB): domain Bacteria; phylum Myxococcota_A; class Polyangia; order JACRCY01; family JACRCY01; genus JACRCY01. Next base: position 2,450 of record JACRCY010000508.1, on the reverse strand, counting down.
TCGGTCACGTCGAAGACCTGGAGCTGGATGCCCTGGAACCAGGCGAAGCTGCCCTCGTCCTGCGCGTTGAAGCCGATGCCGAGGACGTGGGTGTCGTCCATCATCTGCATGTAGGTGGAGAAGCCCGGGACCTTCAGCTCGCTCCGCACCGTCGGCGCGCGCGGGTTGGATAGGTCGATGACGAAGAGCGGGTCGGTCTTCTTGAAGGTGACGAGGTAGGCGGTGTCACCGTCGAAGCGGGCCGAGCGGATGTCCTCGCCGCGGGCGATGTCGTCGAGCCGGCCGATCTCGGTCAAGCCGCCGCTCTCCTCGGCCAGCACGGTGACCACGCTGTGCACCGTCGGGTCGGGCACCCAGCCGACGCTGGTCGCCACCCGCAGCAGCCCCTCGTGCTCGTCCATGGAGAACTGGTTGAGCACGTGCCCCTCGACGTCGCCGCTGCCCACGTACGCCGTCCGCACGCTGTCCTCGGTCAGCCGGAACTTGTGGATGGCGGTCGTCTGGCCCACCGGGGCGTAGCCGTAGTACCACCAGCTGCTGTAGCTCGGCGCCTGCGCCACGTACAGGGACTGGGTGGTGGCGTAGACCGCGCCCGCGTTGCCGACCACGGTGGTCGCGGCGAGCGGCGCGGACTGGGTGAGGTCGAAGGAGACGAGCGAGAGCAGGCGCGAGCCCTCGCCGCCGCCGGCCACGAACCAGCCGGCGCACGACTGGAGCAGCTGGTCGTCGCGGACGGTCACGCCCTCGACGGTGCGCTCCTCGCCGAGCTGCGGCACCTGGAGGATCGAGTTGAACCTGGCGATGTCGCTCGCGTTGCGCACGCGCAGCTTCCGGAACGCCTCGCGGATCTCCGGCTCGCTCGGGCGCTTCGAGCTGTCACCGCAGTACCGCACGTAGCGCGGGATCTCGCTCGGCCAATCCTGCCAGATGGCCTGGTTCTGGCCGGTGTCGCCCGAGAGGATCACGGTGTGCACGATGGCGCCGATGCGCCGGGAGGAGAGCAGGGCGGCGTTGGTCTCGAGCCGCCGCAGGCGCTTGGGGTTGTTGGGGTCGGCGATGTCGTAGACGCTGATGACCCACGGCCCGGGCTTCCCCTCGAACTGGCAGTCGTACGCGTAGGTGCAGTCGGCCTGGCCGTAGCCGTAGTAGCCGCCGGTGGGGGCCAGGCTCGAGTAGACGACGGCGCGGTCCTCGTAGACGAACAGGCCGGTGGGGTTGCCCTCGATGGGCACCGCGGCGAGGGTGCGGGCCTCCTCGGGCGGCCACGCGTCGATGATGCGGAACTTGCCGTTGGCGAGCAGGTAGATGAACGCGCCGTCGTTCTTGACGAAGTCGGGCTCGTCCACCTCGGCCACCTGGTTGTTGGTGGTCGAGTACTCCTCGGCCGAGCCACCGCCAGCGCCGGCGTCGGCCATGACGCCGCCGTCCTGCGAATAGGACGGCTCATAGGAGTCGCCGGCGGACATGCTGGCGCCGCAGCCGAAGCCGCCGCCGCCGCCGTAGTAGTACTCCTCCACGCACGGCTCGCAGCCGAGCGCGAGCGCCTCGATCAGGTTGCGGTCCAGCGCCTCGTTCATCTCGCGCAGCGCGCTCAGGCGCACCGCGGCCGCGACGTCGTCGCACGAGGTCACGGTGTTGAGGGCGGCGGCCGTGGTCGCCGGTGCCGGCGGGTCCTCCTTGATGCAGACGTCCCCGGGGAACGTGTGCGCCGACGCCTGCGACGACGCACCGTCGTCGTGGTGGTGACCGCACGCCGCGAGGTTGAGCGACGCGAGGAGCAGGCTGGTGAGGCCGAGAATCGCGGGGATGCGCTGGCGTTTCATGTGAGGTCCTCCTTTGAGGCCGCGGCGGTGCTTGGGCGCGCGCCGCGGCAACAGAGCAGCCCTGGCCGCTGCCGTCCGGTGGTGTTGCAGGCCTCGTGCCAACGCGATCACGGGAGGTTACGTAACTCACCAGGCGAGCGTTCCGGCGGCAGCCGGCAAAACGGGGCATTCCTGTCGCGATCCGGGCGCGTCGGCGAGCGGGGCCGCTGCCGGCGCCGGGGCACGGCTTGCCACTCGCCCGCCGCGGAGTATCATTCGCGCGGCGTCTCCGCCGCGACTCGAGAAGGGGCCATGAGAGTCTCGCTCCGCTGGCTCAAGGACTACGTCGAGATCGACTCGCCCGCCGCCGAGGTCGGCGAGCGCCTCACCATGGCCGGCCTCGAGGTCGAAGGCCTCACCCGCATGGGCGCCTTCCTCGAGACCGTCGTCTGCGCCCGGGTGCTCAAGTCGGAGCCGCACCCCAAGGCCGACAAGCTGACGCTCGTGACGATCACCGACGGCCGCGAGACCCAGGTGGTGGTGTGCGGCGCGCCCAACGTGCCCGCGCCCGGGGCCTGTGTCGCCTGGGCCAGGCCGGGCACGCGGCTGCCGGGTGGCCTGGTGGAGACGCGTGCGGTGCGCGGCGTC
>JACRCY010000507.1 GCA_016218785.1 Deltaproteobacteria bacterium | reverse complement strand
GCTACGGGGTCACCGAGCAGGGCCTGCGGCGCGATCTCGAGGGCGTTCTCGCCCGGCGCGAACGGCTCGTCGTGGCGGCGCGCGACGGCGAGGCGGTCGGATTCGCCTGGTTCCTCGAGCAGGGCACCTTCGCCCGCGGCGGCTACCTGCGCCTCATCGCGCTGCGGCCCGGGTGCCAGGGGCTCCGGCTCGGCAGCCTGCTCCTCGACGACGTCGAGCGACAGGTGGCCGCGTGCGCCCGCGCGATGTTCCTCCTCGTGTCCGACTTCAACGTCGACGCGCAGCGCTTCTACGAGCGGCGTGGCTACGAGCACGCCGGCACGCTCCCCGCCTTCGTCCGCCCCGACATCGACGAGCTCGTGTACTGGAAGCGGCTGCGGTAGGCGGCGCGCGGCGACCGGTACTGGAAGCGGCCGCGGTACGCTATACTCGCCCCCGGTGCTGAGCAACGACTACGCCCGCCGCAGCGGCGTCCTCCAGGTTTCGTGGGAGAAGTTCGGGGAGCTGTGCGGGGAGCTGGCGGTGGCCTCGGCCCGCTATCAGCCCGAGGCGGTGGTCGGCATCGCGCGCGGTGGCTGGCTCCCGGCCACGGTGCTCGCGTGCATGCTCCGCTGCGATCTGTACCCGATGCGCCTCTCGCGCCGCGAGGGGGGACGCGTCGTCCACGACACGCCGCTCATCCTGCTGCCGCCGCCGGCTCAGGTGGCCGGGCGCCGGGTGCTGCTCCTCGACGACATCGCCGACACGGGGGTGACCCTGTCGCTGGGCCTGCGCGCGCTCAAGCGCGCTGGCGCTGCCGAGATCCACACGGCGGCGCTGGTGGCGCACTCGTGGGCCGCGCCGCAACCGGAGATCGTCGGCCTCGCGACCGACGCCTTCGTGGTCACCCCGTGGGACCGCGAGGTGGTGCAGGATGGCGTCCTCGTCCCGCACCCCGATCTGGCCGCCGCCCTGGCTACCGTGCGGCCCGACGACTGAGCTGGTGGCCGAGGGGCTCCCGACGACGCGGGCCGGGCGGGACGGCGTGGGAGTTGTCTCCGCCGGCGAATTACACTCAAATAGAGCTGGGTGGCGGGCATGGGGGAACTCAGGGGGGCCTTGCGAGGGCCGCGGGCCGATGTCGCGTGCAGTGCCATTGTGGCTGGCCAGCCTGGTCGCCGCCTGCGCGTCCGCGACTACCCACAAGATCATCACCGCCGCTGACCTCGCGGACCCGCCCCGCACCCGCCTCGCCGCGGTGCTCAGCGCCCCCCTGCGCGACGGGGCGAAGGCCGAGGAGACCCCGTCGACCGTCAAGAGCGACGCCATCGCCGACGAGGTGGTGATCAAGCGGCTCACGCCGGGCGAGGTCTGCTTCGAGCTGGTGGCGCGTACGCCGATCTCGATGGATGCGCCGCTCGCCTCGTGGCGCGTCACCGTGGACGACCAGCCCGTGCAGGTGCGGGGCGAGGTGGTCACCGTGCGGGACTACCCCTGCACCGGGGAGGCGCCCGTCACGGTCGTGGCCGGGCTCTCGCAAGACGACTTCGCGGCGAAGCGAGTCGGCGAGCCGAAGGAGATCGCGTTCCGCGTGGTGGAGCGCCGCGCTTCGGGCTGCTTCCCGCGTGCCGCCACCGCGAAGAAGCGGGTGAAGCTCGTCCTCACGCTCCCGGCCGCCGACGGAAAGGGCGATTGGGGCGAGGCCTTCGAGTGGCACGTCGAAGGGGGCTGAGGCCCGGCCGCGGGGCGCACCACTTGGGGCTTGGCCTTTGCTTCGCGAGCTGGTACGTTCCTCGGGTCACGAGCCAGGGGGACCGGGCCGCCACCTGGGGCGTGCTCCGGGCTGCCTCCTACGGATCCGGAGGTGAGCTATGCTGAGTGGGATCATCACGATCATCGGCGGCATCCTGGCAGCGTCTGGTTTCATCATCGCCAAGAAGCCCAACGCCAAGGAGCTCATCGACAAGATCGTCCCGTACCAGGGATGGATCGGCGTCGTCATGTTCTTCTGGGGCATCTGGGAGATCATCGGCTGCATCCGTGGGCTGAGCCTCCTCTCGGTGGCCCCGCTGATCTGGATCTTCTGGCTGCTCTCGGGCATCGCCGATCTCGGCGTGGGCTTCCTGCTGGGCTTCGCGCTCATCTCCAAGTACGCGCTCAGCAAGGACGCGACGGCGCTGGCCAAGGGGCAGGAGCTGCGCGGCAAGCTCGTCAAGGTGCAGATCCCGCTGGGCTTCCTCGCCATCGTGATGGGCGCGGTGTACATCGTCATGAGGATCCTCATCCGCGTGGCTTGACAGGCCGCGAGCGGCCGCCAGCGCTCCGGTCCCGGTGCCGGGGTGCCACCTCCGATTGGGGCAGCGCGCGCCGGGCCGAGCCGGTATCATGGAGGGGCCGTGAACGGCCCGGTCCCGTGGAGACTGCCCTGCCGCTGGCTCGTGGGGCTCGCGCTTTGCGGCCTCGTCGGGGGATTGGCCTGCGCGCGGCCGGAGACCGAGCCCGCGGCGAGCGCCCGGCCCATCATCGGCGGCACGCGCGACACCGGCGACCCCGCCGTCGTCCTCCTCGTCATCCGGAAGACGGGCACGGAGTACGACTGCAGCGGCTTCGTGGTCTCGCCGCACGTCTTCGTGACCGCGGCGCACTGTCTCTCGCCCTCGGTCATCGGCACGGGGTTCACGTTCGACCTCTTCCTCGGCGACAACGTGCGGGACGTCGCGCAGCGGAGCGACCCCACGAACTGGGTGGCCACGCAGTCGACGACCCCGCACCCGTCGTTCGACAACGGCGGCAGCCCGCCGAAGTACGACGTGGGCGTGGTGGTGGCCGCCGCGCCCCTCGGCGCGACGCCGCTGCCGCTGGGCCGCGGCGCGGTGCAGCCGGGCTGGGTCGGGCGGACGGTGCGGGCCATCGGCTACGGCATGACCATCCCCGGGCAGGTGAGCAGCTTCGGCGCCCGGTTCGAGGCCTCGAGCGTGCTGGCGGGCTTCGACGGCGACTTCGTCTGGATCGACGACCCCACCAAGTGTGGCTGCGAGGGGGACTCGGGCGGGCCCATGCTGCTGGACGTCTCCGGCACCGAGACGGTCATCGGGGTGGACATCTGGGTCCAGGACCCGACGAACTGCACCGGCCAGCTCGTGGCGGCACGAACCGACATCCACGCCGGCTTCATCGACCCCTTCATCGAGGCCAACGATCCCGGTTTCCTGACGCCGCAGCAGGATGCCGCCGTGCCCCAGGACGCCTCCCCGCCGGCCGACGTCATGTCGCCGGACGCCGGAGCGCTGGCCGACGGAGGCGGCGGGACGCCGGACGGCGACGGCGACGGCGCCCCCGACGCTGCCGACGGCAACGTGGGGGGCGGCTGCGTGGCGTCACCGGAGAGGGCGCGGTCCCGGGCCGCGGCGCTCACCGCCCTGGGGCTCGCGCTGGCCGCGGGGGGGCGGGCCCGGTGCCGGTCGGGTCGACGGCGTCGCGAACAGGACGGCGCGCGCCCGCTGGTATAGAATCGAGCACGAGGAGCCCGGGGAGCCCGCGCGGCGACCGCCAGGGGACGCCGCGCGAACGCGCACGAGAGGAGGGCCGATGCGTCAGGTGAGGATGCTGCGGTCGGGGGTTGTGCGGAGCGCGCGGCCCGGCGCCGCCCTGCTCGCGCTGCTGCTCACGGCGTCGGCGCCGGCGCTCGCCAGGCGCGTGGCCGTAGCGGCGTTCGAGGGTCCGCAGGCCGACGCGGCCGAGAAGGCGGTGGTCGAGGTCCTGATCAAGGAGGGTCACCTGGTGATCCGCGCGGCCGAGTGGAAGGCCGCGGTCGCCGAGGCGGGCCAGAAGGCGAGCCCCGAGGAGACCCTGGCCGCCGCGGCCAGGAAGCTCAAGGTCAGCGCCATCGTCCTCGGCACCATCCAGCCGCCCCAGAGAGGCAAGGCGGGGAGGGCGTCGACCCTCGTCATCGTGGTGCACGACGGCAAGACCGGGAGCCGCCTCGAGGGCGTCGAGGTGCAGCTCAAGCGCGGCCGCATGGATGCGGCGGCCACCACCACGATCGCCCTGAATCTCCCGCCGGTGATCCCGCTGGGCCAGGAGCCCGTCGAGGAGAAGCCCGTGGCCGCGCAGGCGCCCAGCGACGCCGAGTCGCCGGAGTCGCTGGCCGCCCGGCGCGTCGCGCGCCAGGCCGCCTCGCAGCCGGTGGTGGCGCCGGTGCAGCGGCGGCGCACGATCGCGGTCGCCGGCGCGGGTCTCAACCTCTGGGGTCGCCGCATGCGCCCGAAGCCGGGCGGCAGCGCGGACGCCTACGACGGGGGCCCCATGCCGCCGGGGATCCATCTCGAGGTCGAGGCCTATCCGGCCGCTAGGTTCGTGGAGGGCATCGCCGGCGATTTCGGCATCGGCGGGTATTTCAGCCAGGCGTGGCTGACCTCCAAGTTCCCGGGCGCGACCGACACCATCAACGTCGGCACCACCTACATGCGCGGCGGCGTCGACCTGCGCTTCCGGCGCGAGTTCAAGCCCGACCACCCGTTCGGCCCGACGGTGCGGGCGGCCATCGCGTTCACCTACGTGGGCTTCAAGCTCAGCGCGAGCGGCCGCGCCAGCATCGCGGGCATCAACCTCCCCGACGCCTCCCTCTACGGCGTCGGCCCCGTCGTCGGCGTCGTCGTGCCGCTCGGCCGGCCCTGGCTCCGCGCGGGCGCGAGCTTCGGCGGCTTCTACGTCACCGGGCCCGACAGCAACGCGCCCAACGGCACCAGCTACGGCAGCGGCTGGGCCATCGACACGACCCTGCACGTCGACTGGCTCCCCATCCGGTGGCTCCAGGTCCGGGCGGAGCTCGGCGTGGCCCACTACGGATCCGCGATCGACCCGACCGCCCCGGCCACGACCACCGGGCTCGCGGACACGTACTTCACCGGCCTGTTGACCGCGTCGTACGTGTACTGACCAGGGGGGGGACCTTCGGCGAGCGGAGCTCGCCGAGCCTCCCCCTTGCCGCGCGCTTCCCGCGCGAGAACCGTCGCATCTTCCGTCGGGGCGACGCGCGCCAGGGGAAGCCGATCTCGTCGAGGAAGCGCTGGAACTGGTCGAGGTCGAGCTGCTGCTCGGGATCCGATCGGGCGACGGCCGGCGACGGGTGCACCTCGACCATGACGCCGTTGGCCCCGGCGGCGAGCGCCGCACAGGCGAGCGGCGCGAGGATGTCCGTGCGGCCGGCCGCGTGCGAGACGTCGACGATCACGGGCAGGTAGCTCTGCTGCCGCAGCAACGGCACCGCCGCGATGTCGAGGGTGTTGCGCGTCTGGGTCTCGAAGGTCCGGATCCCGCGCTCGCAGAGGATGATGCGGTCGTTGCCCTCGGCGGCGATGTACTCGGCCGAGCCCAGGAACTCGCTGATGGTGGCGGCCAGGCCGCGTTTCAGGAGCACCGGGACCCGGGCGCGCCCCACCTCGCGCAGCAGCTCGTAGTTGTGCATGTTGCGGGCGCCGACCTGCACGACGTCGGCGTAGCGGACCACCGTCTCCACGGCGCGCGTGTCGACGACCTCGGTCACGGTCACGAGCCCGTGCCGCCGCCCCACGTCGTGGAGGATCTCCAGCCCGCGCACGCCGAGGCCCTGGAAGGAGTAGGGCGAGGAGCGCGGCTTGAAGGCCCCGCCGCGCAGGAACCGCACGCCGAGGCGGGCGAGGCGGCGCGCCGCGAGCTCCATCTGCTCCGGGCTCTCGACGGAGCACGGTCCCGCGATGAGGATCGGGCCGGCACCGACCGTCTGGCCGCCGACGGTGAAGGTGAACCTGCCCCGGCGGCGCGCGCGGCTGATGCGGTAGGTCGCATCCTGCTCGCGCTCCATGAGGCCGAGCGACGCGCGGAAGACCTCGCGGAAGAGCCGGCGTACCGTCTCGTCGGAGAACGGCCCGCGGTTGCGGGCCGACAACGCCGCGAGCATCTTCTGCTCGCGCTCCGGCACGTAGGGGGGAATCCCCTGACGTCGCTTGAGCGCGTTGATGGCGAGCACCACCCGGGCGCGCTGGTTGAGCAGCTCGAGCAGCCGGAGGTTGATCCGCTCGACGCGGGCACGCAGCGACTTCAGGTCGGACGAGGCCATGGCGACTCCACCTGGACCATCCTACGACGCCAGGGGCCCGCGACGCTACTTCGACGGCGAGGCCGCGGGCGCTGCCGACGCGGGCGCGGACGCCGACGACGCGGGCGCCTCCGCCCGGCCGAGGACCCCGAGGACCGCCGGCGCGAGGTGCCGGGCGACGAGCGCGTTCCCGGCGGCCGTCGGGTGCCAGTCGCCGGGGATCGACAGGCGCGGGTCGCGTCCCCACCCCTCCAGCCGGCGATCGAAGCCGGCTGGCCAGCCCGCGAGGTGGAACCTGGGCTGGCCGGCGAACTCGCGCAGGAACGCGAACGGCTCGTAGTACTCCCAGACCACGACGTCGCAGTCGAGGCGCTCGGCCTCCGCCAGCAGCGCGGCCACGAGGCGTCGGAGACGCGCGGCCCCGACGGCGCGAGCCGGCGACGCCGAGGCGCCGTGCAGGCCCCGAAGCACTCGCTGGTGACGAGTATCCCCGCGGAGTGCCGGTGGGCGCAAGCGGAGCGGCGGTCGCGCACCGACCTCGCTCGGATGGGACGCATCCGCAGACACTAACCGCAGACACTGACCGCGGGAGGCGCAGCGCGTCACGTCATGTTTCGAATCATACACTTGTCGGGATCGCAGGCCGTGTTCCGGATGCGGCGCACTGCTGTTCAATGATTGGACAACCACGACGATTCATCGATTGATACCACCATGTTACATCGACGCTGAGAACGCCTCCGTTGTTTGAACAACACCCGGCAGGTCAACACTTTGAAATTCCATGGCTTCCAGGGGCGTTTCGGCGTCGTTGTCCAAGAGTTGAACGACTGTCAGGCAGTGATCCACTCGTGATAATGGTAATTCTGCTGACTTGGCCTTCAGTCAACACTGGATCAGAAGTTGCATGAGTCGTGCTTGACCTGCCAACGAGGGGTGTGACCATGCGCAAGAGGAATCCGAGTCCGCCACGTGATCCCAGGCTCTTCTTGCATCCGGAGGAGGAGAAGCGCGCGCAGCGCCGCACGCTGATCCGCGCCGGAGTGGCGCTCGCTGTCGGTGCCGGGATGGTAGCCGCCCCGACCGCGCAGGCGTTCGCGATGACCGGCAAGGGCCAGGCCGTGCAGGCGCCGTCGCAGCAGGGCGCGCCGGCCCTGACCGCTCCGGCGGGGTCGGTGCCGGCGCGGCTCGCGCAGCACTGCTCGCACGGGTCGCACGGGTCGCACGGCTCGCACGGGTCGCACGGGTCCCACGGGTCGCACGGCTCCCACGGCTCTCACGGGTCGTGGTAGGGAAGGAGGCTGCCAATGCGTGCCAGACTCCTTCTTGTGCTCGCTGCCGGGGCCCTGGCCCTGGCGCCAGGGCGGGCAGCGGCGAGCCCCAACCATTGCTTCTCCGCGTACCCCGTGACGACGATGGGGTCCGTCGGGGACAGCATCAGCTGTGCCTTCGACTCCCGCGACGGGGAGGCCTCTACCCTCTGGCAGTACGCGGGGCACATCGGGTGGGACTGGGGGTACTCCTGGACCGTCGGGGATCAGTCGTGGTCCATCCGGAAGCAGCTCCAGACGAGGGCGGGGGGAGCCTCGACGTACGCGTACTTCCCCGGCACCATTGGCCTGGACACCGACGGGACCTCGGGCGATGACAGCGCCCAGGGGACCGCGGCGATCGGCTGGGGTGCCATCACCGCTCCCAAGAACGGCGCCAAGTGGGACGACGCGCCGGCCCAGGCGGAGCGGTTCGTCAAGGCCTGCTGCAAGCCGTGTACGACCGACGCCAACTGCGGCGGCGCCGTCGGGAGCTGCCAGAGCATCTGCCCGGCCGGGGCCGGCTGCGACAACAGCAACGGGAACAAGGTGTGCATGTCCGGGAACAGCTGCGTGGTGCAGAACGCCGCGCTCTGCCCGGGCGTCATCACCGTCGAGCTGGGCGGGAACGACGTGTGCAAGACGAAGTGCACCGACTACAACGCCGGGTGCACCAGCGCCACCGCCGACGCCTGCACCGGTCCGTACAGCACCCAGGGAACCATCCAGTGGTACATGGACAGGTTCATCGACGTCACGAAGAAACTCCCGGCCGGCACCGAGGTCTGGGTGGCCACCGTCCCGGACATCCAGCAGCTCAAGACCAACCTGGCCGGGAAGAAGAACTTCCTCTTCAAGACCTGCCAGGATCTATGGAACCTCAACACGTCCCAGATCGACGTCAATCTCTGTGACTGGGGCATCTTCGACTGGGTCTGCGACATCCTCGACAAGATCGTCCAGATCGTAGCGGACTTCGTCAAGCCCCTCACCGACCTGCTGCTCGCCCATTTCGGCATCAAGTACCCCTGCTGGACCATGAACGCGACCTCGGCCTGCGCCAATGGCGCGACCACCTGCCGGAACCAGGCGATCTGGGTCAACACCCAGGTCAACCAGAAGCTCGTCAGCAAGTTCTGCGCCGCGGGCGCCGAGTCGGACACCAACTGTCGCGACACCGGCGTGCAGTACGGGAACGTGAAATACTACCTCGCGCGGAACATCAAGAACCAGGTCCTCACGACCTACCACTTGTCGACGCTGGACTGCTTCCACCCGAGCCGCCGCGGGCAGCAGCTCCTGGCCGAGACGGTGTGGAACGACCTCTGCGTGGGCGGAGTCAACCCGCTGTCGTGCGCGCGGCCGGTCCTCACCGACGTCTCGACCACGGGCCCGTGGCGCTGCCAGCACGCCTCCAAGATCGACACCCGGTACTACCCCGCGGGGACCTGCGCGTACGGCGGGGCCTGCCAGACGAGCTGCACCGGCGCCGGGTGCCCCGGCCAGACCCAGGTGCTCGACAGCTACGGGGTCGTCGTCCACACGGACATCCCGACCCGGGTGACCATGTTCCGGAAGTCCTGCTACGCGACGGGTGGCGGCACCCATTGCGATCCGGTCACGGACACGGCCAACGGCTTCGGCCCGCGCTGGGAGTTCACCAACAACCACAAGATCAAGACCGTCAACGCGGCCTACGCCGGCTACGTGGTCCAGGTCGAGGTCCAGGCCCGCGGCGACACCGTGATCACCGCGGTCAAGGAGTGGACCCTCCCGTAGATCAGGCCCGTCCCGCTGAGAGAACGGATGCCGCCCTGGCCTTGCTGCATCGGCGGCATTCGCGCATAATCCGACTCCAGGCGACGCGAAGGAAGCGATAGGTTCCAGCTCAGGGCTGACGACAGGCAGCCGACACGGGGGGCCCAAAGTCGCCTTGTCTTCTTCGGGCTGCTGGCCGTGGTGGTCACGCTGGCGGTGCTGCTGTTGCTCGCACTCCGGCGAACGGGTCCGGCGCCGCCGCCCCCTCCACCGGACGCGGGCGCGGCGAGGCCCGTGGCGGCCCCGTCTGCCGCGCGACCCGTGACCGCGCGGGCACCTGCCAGTCAGTACGGCGTGGGGGACGAGGATGAAGATCGGAAGACACCTCACCAGAAAAGGCCCGGATATCCAAGCCCAGGAAGCTGCGCAATCCATCCTGCGCTACTTCAACATCGCCGCACCGTTGCACCATGATGACGAAGAATCGGATCTATTTCCCGCATTGCG
>JACRCY010000511.1 GCA_016218785.1 Deltaproteobacteria bacterium | reverse complement strand
CGTCATGCCGGTCACCAGGTCGCGGTCGAGCGGCGGTCGGCGGCTGACAACGCACACCCAGGTGAGCAGGCGGCGCGCCTCGCGCGCCGGCTCGCGCTCGGCGAGCAGGTCGGCGAGGCTGGGCCCCGGGGGTTCGTTCGTGGCGATCGGTCGCGTGAGCATGCAGAACGGCAAAGCAAGCCGCGTGCCTGCGGCGGGCTGCGTGGTTTCGAGCGCTTGCGGCGCGACAACGCGGCCCTGTCCGGCCGGATTCCGGACGCGGCCGGCCAGCCGGACAGGGCGGCCGCGACTCGACCGCGTGCGGCCGCGACTCGACCGCGCGGGCCGCGAGCCGACACCACCCGGCTGGTCGTGAATTGACCAGCCGCGACCGGCCGCGAATACTCGGGGGGTGGCGCTGCGCCTCCCGCCGACCTTCGCGGCCCTCCGACACCGCAACTACCGGCTCTTCTTCGCCGGGCAGCTGGTCTCGCTCGTCGGGACCTGGATGCAGTCGGTGGCGCAGGGGTGGCTGGTCTACCAGCTGACCGGCTCGGCGCTGGCCCTGGGGCTCGTGTCGGCGGCGGGACAGGCGCCGGTGCTGGTGCTGGCGCTCCTGGGCGGCGCGGTCGCGGACCGCGTGGCCAAGCGGCCGCTGCTGCTGTTCACCCAGAGTGCGCTCGGCTGCTTCGCCCTGCTCCTCGGCGCGCTCACCGCCCTCGACCTGGTGCGGCCGTGGCACGTGGCCCTGATCGCGGCCCTCTCCGGCGTCGCCAACGCGTTCGACCTGCCCACGCGGCAGGCGTTCGTGACGGAGATGGTCGGCGAAGACGACCTCCTGAACGCGATCGCCCTGAACTCGGCGATCTTCCACGGGGCGCGCATCATCGGCCCGACCGTCGCGGGCCTGATGGTGGCCTCCGTGGGCTTGAGCGCCTGCTTCCTGGTCAACGGCGCGAGCTTCCTCGCGGTGATCGCGGCGCTCGTGGCCATGCGCCTGCCGCCGCGCGCGCGCCCCCCCGCCGACGGGAGCCTGTGGCGCAACCTGGTCGCGGGCGTGCGCTACGCGGCGCGCACGCCCCACGTGGCGGCCATCCTCCTGCTCGTCGCCACCTTCGGCGTCTTCGGCCTCCCCTACGCGGTCCTGCTGCCGGTATACGCGCGCGACATCCTCGGCGTGGGGCCGCAGGGGCTCGGCATGCTCTTCGCCGCGTCGGGGACGGGCGCGCTCGCCGGGTCCCTGGCCCTGGCCACCTTCAGCCGCACGCGCCGGCGCGCGCTCCTGCTCCTCGTCGGGCTCGGCGCGTTCGCGGTGGCGATCGGCGGGTTCGGCTGGTCGCAACGCTTCGGGCTCGCCCTCGGCTTCCTCGTCGTCTCGGGCGCGTCCGCCATCACCTTCATGGCGAGCTGCAACACGCTCCTGCAGACGACCGTGCCCGAGGAGCTGCGCGGACGGATGATGGGCATGTACTCGTTCGTGTTCCTGGGCCTGGCGCCGTTCGGCGCGCTGCAGGCCGGCTCCGTCGCCCACGCCTTCGGCGCACCCGTGGCCATTCTCGTCGGCGCCGTCGTGTGCGTCGTGGCCGTGGTGCTCGTGGTGGGCTTCGTGCCCACGCTCCGCCGGCCTCAGGACGAGCTCGCCGCGGCGAGCGCGGGAGCGGCGGCCCCGGCGAGCGCGGGGCTCGCGGCCCCGACCAGGCCCACGGCCACGCCGTTGCCCATCGAGCCCGGGCCCCAGGGCTGATCGGTGGCCTCGCGGTCGAGCACCCGGTAGGCGAGCGCGCGCATCACGTCGCGGCCGTCGACGGCCGCGGCCCCGCGCAGGTCAGCGATGGTGCGCGCCACCTTGCGCACCCGATCCACGCCGCGCACCGAGAGGCCGTCGCGCCGCACGGCCCGCTCCAGCACCTCGGCGCCCAGGGCGTCCAGGGGGCAGTGCCGCTGCACCAGGCCGGCCGTCATCTGGGCGTTGCACGAGAGCCCGTGCGCGGCGAGCCGGCGGCGCTGCACTTCGCGGGCCGCCTCCACCCGCGTCCGGATGGCGGCCGAGCCCTCGCCGGTAGGCGGGTCGCGCAGGTCCCGGAAGGGCGTCGGGTGCACGGCCACCTGCAGGTCGATGCGGTCGAGCAGCGGCCCCGACAGTCGGGCGCGGTAGCGGGCCACCGCCGGCGGCGAGCAGGTGCAGGAGCGCACCGTCGAGCCCAGGAAGCCGCACGGGCACGGGTTGGCCGCGGCGACCAGGGTGAACGCGGCCGGGAACGTGACCGACCGCTGCACGCGGACCAGGTTGACCCGCCCATCCTCGAGCGGCTGGCGGAGCGCCTCGAGCGCGGCGCGACCGAACTCGGGCACCTCGTCGAGGAAGAGCACGCCCAGGTGCGCCAGCGACACCTCGCCCGGCCGGCAGAGCGGGCCACCGCCCACCAGCCCAGCCGTGCTGATCGAATGGTGCGGGGCCCGGAAGGGGCGCCGCGTGCAGAGGGCCGCGCCGCCGAGCGCCCCGGCCACCGAGTGGACCCGGGTCACGGCCAGCGCCTCCTCGACGTCGAGCGTGGGCAGCACCGACGGCAGGCGCCGGGCGAGCATGGTCTTGCCGCACCCCGGCTCACCCACGAGCACCAGGTTGTGGCCGCCGGCGGCCGCGATCTCCAGGGCGCGCTTGGCCTCGGCCTGGCCCCGCACGTCAGCGAGGTCGTCGTCGGCCGCGACGCCGCCGGCCCCGGCGCCGGCGCCCCCGGTGCCCCCTTCCCCCTCGACGGCCGCTCCGCTCGCTCCGGCCGCGGGGAGCTCGCCCGCGCCGGCGAGGAAGGCGACCACCTCGGCCAGGGTCGCGGCACCGCACGCCCGCACGCCTCCGACCAGCGCGGCCTCGGCGACGTTGGCGCGCGGCACGATGACGCCCTCGAGGCCGCGCGAGCGTGCCAGGATCGCCACCGAGAGCCCTCCCCGCACCGGCTTGATGGCGCCCGAGAGCGACAGCTCGCCGAGCAGGAGAAAACGGTCCAGTCGCCCCGGGGCGAGCTGCCCGGCCGCGGCCACGATGCCGACCGCGATGGGGAGGTCGAAGGCGGCGCCGTCCTTGCGCACGTCCGCCGGCGCCAGGTTGACGCTCACCTTGCGCGGCGGGATGGAGAGGCCGCTGTTCTCGAGCGCGGCGCGGATGCGGACCTTCCCCTCGACCGTGGCCGTGGCCGGCAGGCCCACGAGCTGGTAGCCGGGCAATCCCCCGGCGAGGTCCACCTCCACCTCGACCAGGTAGGCGTCGATGCCGACGAGCGCCGCCGAGAGCACGCGGGTGAGCACGTCATCCGGCGAAGCACGCGGCGTGCCACGGGCTCACGGCTGCGGCCGCGCGGACTTGCGCAGACGCCGCCGCCCCTTGTCCGGCCGGATCTCCGGACGCGTCCGGCTGGCCGGACAGACTGAGCCCGCGACGCGGGCTCCGCAGTGAATGACGTGATGGGCTGGGACGCCTTGGGTTTCGCGTCCCTGGGAGGGATAGCCTGGGACTACCAGGTCAGCCGGGCGCCGAAGCGGCCCGCGATCGGGGTCTGGTAGGCCGTGGCGTTGGCGTAGTTGAAGAAGTGCGTGATCGGCGTGGTCCCGTCGTACCCCTTGAGGTGGCGGAGGTCCGCGACGCGGCCGTGGTTGATCGGCTGCACGTCGTCGAGCGCGTACTGCTCGTTGACGGCCGTGACCTGGTGGAGGTTGAAGATGTTGAAGAGGTCGACCGAGATCGCCAGGGTCATGGTCTTCGAGAGCTTCTGCTGGTAGCGGAGCGCCAGGTCCACGGCGTAGACCCACGGCGTGCGGCCGGCGGAGCCGCGCGGCAGGACGAAGACCTCCTCGTCGCCGTAGAAGGGGTACGGCCCCAGGACGTTGATCGGGTAGCCCTCCTGGGCGCGGCCGGTGAGGCCGGTGACCAGGGTGCCCGAGGAGAAGAGCTTCCACGACTTGTAGCCGCTGACGAGGATGGAATGCCGCGCGTCCTGCGGGAGCGGGCCGTTCATGTTCACCAGGAGATCCTTGTTGTCGAACGCCGAGGTGATGTTCGGGTCCGACTGGCCGTTGGTGTCCTGGTAGAGGCCCGGGTAGTTGCCGATGCTCCGGGAGTAGACGTACGCCGCGTTGAGGTACCAGGTCTTGGAGAAGCGCTTGGCCGCGGTGATGTCGAAGGCGTTGTAGTCACGCTTCGCCTTCGGGAACTTGCCGAGGGCGCGGTACGCCCGGAGGGTGCCCTTCAGCTCGTCCAGCCGGGCCAGGGACTCGGGGTCGGTCTTGCCCTGGAGCGCCGCGATCTCGTTCTCGATCTTGCTGAGCGACGGGATGAAGCCGGGGTTCGCGATGTAGTAGTGGACCGCGTAGTCGGGCGACACGTCCTCGAGGATCGCACCCAGCCACCGCTTGTGGTAGGAGGCGCCGAGCACCAGGTCGGTGACGACCTCGTACTGGAACCCGACCACGACCTCGTCCGAGCGCTGCGCCTTCAGGCCCGGAACCGACTCGGTCTTGGTGGTGGCCACCGAGGTCCGGTAGATGCCGTTCACGCCCGGGGCGCTGATGGGGTTGGTCGACTTGCAGCCGGGCTGGCTCGGGTTCATGACGTTGGGGTTGCCGCAGGCCGCGTACATCGCGGCCGCGGTCGGGAAGTAGAAGTACTCGCCGATGCCACCCTCGATGGAGAAGGCGCGCTCGTTGATGTCGAGCGGGACCGACTCGAAGAAGCGGCCGTAGCTGCCGTAGAGCTTGCTCTTGCCGGTGCCGGTGAAGTCGTAGATCAGGCCGACGCGGGGCGCCCAGTTGTTCATGATCTGGAGGCCCTTGAAGTTGTCGGCGCCGTAGATCTGGAAGCCCTCCCAGCGCACGCCGTAGTTCACGGTCAGGTTCGGGAGGATGCTCCACTGATCCTGCAGGAAGGCGTGGTGCTCGATCGTGTGGGTCTTGGAGGACATGCTGGGCATGATGCAGGTCTGGTCCTCGAAGTCCTGCCCCTGCAGGTCGGTGTTCCAGAAGGGCACCTGGGCGATGGCGTTGCTCGGGCACGCGCCGTTGACCGGCGGCGTGTTGAACCCGCGGATCGTGCGCAGGCGGCCGCCGAAGGTGCGGGAGGGGCTCCGCTCCTCGTAGAAGTAGTTCCCGGTATAGGCCTTCAGGTGGTCGAGGTAGGTGGCCTGCGGGTCGTAGCCGGCCTTGACGGCGTGGTGGCCGGCCAGGCGGAAGTACCCGGTGACCTTGAGCAGGAGGTTGATGCGGTCGGCCGTGAACCTCGTGTAGTACCCGTAGCCGCCGGTGCGGAAGGACTGCACCGGGCACGGGACGTAGCCGTCGGTCGGGTCCGCGTCCGCGCACTGGAGCGGGAACTCGGTCGAGCCCGGCAGGTTGTAGTCGGAGAGCGTCCGCGTCGGGGCGTGCCGCACCGCGGCCACGTCGGGCTCCCGGGGGTTCTCGCTCGCCTGCTCGCGGTGGTAGCCGACCGAGGCCTCGACCTGGAGCTTGCGGGAGAGGAACTTGCCCAGGTACCGCAGCGAGACGTCGTAGCTCGTGTTCTGCTGGTCCATCCCGGCCCCGTCGATCTGGCCGACGTAGGCCGCCGGGTCGGAGCCGCCGGCCTTGGGGCTGGGCGCGCCGAAGGCCATGAGGTTGATCTCGTTGTCCGGGTTCAGGCGGTAGGTGAACTTGGTCTGGAAGTTGTAGGTCTGGGCCTGGCGCGAATACGTGGGCGACTTGCTGATGTCGCGCATCAGGTACGGCGCCGGCCGGCCCGCGCACAGGCCCCGGTCCTTCAGGTACGAGGGGCACTCCGAGGTCCGGCTCGGGTCGTACGCCGGCGCGCCCGGGTTGGCCGCGTCCTCGACGACCATGCGGTACCCGCGGTCCCACTTCTGCCACGAGATCTGGGGCATGAAGGCGACGTAGAACCAGAGCTTGTCCTTGATGAGCGGGCCGCCGACGTCCGCGCCCATGTCGAGGCACAGCGCGCCGGTGCTGGAGCCGCCGTCCGCCAGGCTGCGGAACTGGTTGGGGCAGGCCCTCGAGCTGTAGACGTTCCGGGTCAGGGCCTGGTTGAGCCGCTCGACCGTGCGCGGGTCGGCGAGGCGCGTGCCGGTGAACGTCCAGGCGCTGCCGTGGAACTCGTTCGAGCCCTGCTTGGTGATGATGTTGACCAGGCCGCCCGTGGCGCGGCCCCACTCGGCGTTGTAGCCGCCGGTCAGGACCTGGACCTCCTGGGCGAAGTCGATGGGGAGGTTCGCCACCACGTTGCCGAGATAGGCGCCGGTGGAGTTGACGCCGTCGATGAGGTAGCTGTTCTCGAGGCCGGTGGCGCCCGAGAAGCCCATGCCCGTGTAGTCGCCCGACGCGCCCGGGGTCAGGCCGAGGACGCCCTCGTAGTTGCGGCCGGTCGGGATGTTCTGCACCACCTCGGGCGTGAGCGTGGTGCCGACGTTGGTGGTGCCGACGTCGACCGCGGGCGCGCGCTCGGTGATGGTGAAGGTCTCGACCTTGGCCTCCTTGGTCTTGATCCGGGCGTTGACCATGACCGTCTTGTTGCCGCTGACGATGACGTTCTGCCGCTCGAAGCGGGCCTTGGCGACGGCCTCGTAGAAGAACCGGACGACGTAGGTGCCGGGCGGCAGCTGGGTGATGAGGTAGTAGCCGTCGACGTCGGTGAGCTCGGCCTGCTCGCCCTGGAGGGCGGGGGAGGTCACCACGACGGTGACGCCCGCGAGCGCCTTGCCGGCGTCATCCGTGACTTTGCCCTTGATCTCGCCGGTGACCGCCGCGTGCGCGAGCGTGGTCAGCGAGAGCGCCAGGGCCAGGGGGGCGAACCGCAGAAGAACGCGAAGCATTGTGGTCCCTCCTCTAGGTTGCGTCCGCGACCGTGAAGGTCCCGGCCCAGATGCAGTTGTCGACCGTGATGCCCGCGGCGGCGAGATCCCCGCAGGTGTCGAGCGGGTCGCCGTTGGCGTCGGCCACGTCCGTCACCTCGGCGGGCACGCCCCACAGGTCGAGGACGTCGCTGGTCACCACGATCCAGTAGGTGGCGCCCGGCGTGAAGGCGATCCCGATGTAGGCCTCGGTGTCCGGATCGATGCCCATGGTCAGGGTCACGGCGTTGTCCATGCCGCCCCAGAGCGAGTCGGGGATGTTGGCGTCCACGTCCGGCACCACGTCGGGCACCGGCTGCGTCAGGTCGGCCGCGTCGTAGAGGTACACGCCGGTCGGGTCCCCGATCGGCGTGTTGAACTGCACGGTGACCGTGTCGAAGCCGAGGTCGGGATCGTCCGGGACCTGCGGCTGGTCGTCCGGGTTCACCGACGGCATCGTCTGGCAGGCGTCGATGGCGGGGCAGTCCACGAGCATGGGGTCGGTGGTGAAGTCGACCTTGAAGTCCGCCGCCATCGGCGTGCCGCCCGTGTCGACGATCTGGTGGCCGCCGTTGTCCTTCTTGAGCCACAGGGTCAGCGCGGTGCTCGCCGGCAGGCTCGACACGCCGTCGAGGAACGTGAGGATCGCCGGGCCATGGAGCGGGCCGCCCGCGCTGATGTCCTCGCCCTCGACCGTGCCGTAGCAGCCATTGCTGCCCGCCGGCTGGTACGTCGAGAAGAGCATGTCGGGCGTGAGCTGCATGGTCGGGTCGAGGGCGCTCGTGACCGTGCCGCCCGTCGGCGTCGTGATCTGCACGAAGCCCGGGTAGGCCGCCTCGCCGACGCCGCCGTCGCTGAGCGGCTCGATCTCGTCGCCCTCGACCAGCTCGCTGAGGACGATGCGGAAGCCCCACGTGGAGGCGACGTACGCATCCATCGGACCCGCGCCGCCGTCATAGTCGTAGTCGCACTTCGACATCACGGCCGGATCGTCCGTGACGAAGAGCGTCGAGTTGACGGTGGGGTCGTCCAGGCTGAAGGCGAAGACCTTCACCACCGAGGGTGGACCTTCCCGATTGGGGTCGTGATTGGGCTCGCAGGCCGCAGTCGCCAATCCCACCGCCCCGACGGCCGCCAGCAATAGACCCAGGGTGCTGGTCACCCGCTTCCCCTTGCGCATCGCAGGCTCCTTTTGCCAGTGGAGTTTCGTTGCTCTTACCTGGGGATAGGGGGTCATGTCAAGAAAAAAACCACCCCCGGATACCTGTGTCCGCCCCAACGTAAGTCCAAGCCATTATTGGCTGAATGTTTCCACGCCCGCGCGCGTTCCACGCGCCGTTCCCCGTCGCCGGAGCAACGCGTCGGGTGGGTGGTGGCAGCTGTGGTCGCGTGTCGTACCACCGGCCCCGGCCGGCCCCAGCCGATCTTGACCCCGCCCCCTGCGGCGGGGCACGATGGCCGCTCCGGAGGGGCTGAGATGCCCGAAGACCATCCACCCGTGTCACTGCCCGGCGGAATCAGCCGCCGCCAGTTCCTGCAGGGCGCCGTGACCCTGGTGTGCGCCGCGCCGATCGCGTCGCTGGGCGTCGGGTGCGGCGGCTCGGGGGGCACGCGCGTGATCGACGGCTGGGAGCTGCCCGCGGACACGACGCTCGAGGCCCACCGCTTCGCGACGCTCGTCGCGATGATGGACGCGCTCATCCCCGGCGACGAGGTGCGCGCCGGCGCCACGCGGGCGCACGCGGCGTACTACGTCGACCAGCTCCTCGGCGCGTTCACGACCGACCCGCCCCGCATCTACGCCGGCGGGCCCTACTCGGGCCGCCACGGCGGCGTGGCCAGCTTCCAGTATTTCCAGCCGCTGACGCGCGTCGAGCGCATCCGCTGGCAGACGTACCTCGAGGGATCACAGGGGATCGCGGAGCGCGAGTGGGGCGGCCCGGTGGTCGGCCTCGTCGAGCGCTACACCACCAACCTGGACGCCCTCCAGGCGTCCGCGGGCAACCGGCGCTTCACCACGCTCACCCTCGACGAGCGGCGCCAGGTCCTGAGCGGGTTCGACGAGGAGTTCGTCAGGCTCGCCTACGAGCATGCCGTCGAGGGGACCTACGGCGATCCGGTCTACGGCGGCAACTACCTCTCCCGCGGCTGGGCAGCGGTCGGCTACGAGGGGGACCGCCAGCCAGTCGGCTACACCGCCCGCCAGATGGCGCACCCGGAGGAGGGCTGACGATGGCCGGGTCCGACTTCGATGCGATCGTCGTGGGCGCGGGCGCGGGCGGCGGCGTCATGGCCTACGTGCTCGCCGCACGCGGGTGGAAGGTCGCGCTCATCGAGAAGGGGCGCAACCCGTACCCGACGCTCGGCGACCCGGTGCTCTCCGGCTCGCTCTTCGGCAACGACGAGGTCCGCACGCGCCGGTTCTACGCCTACCAGGACCCGTTCATCGAGCCGCGCATCTACCGCGCCGGCGAGTCGGCGACGCCGCTGCAGAAGGACCTGCAAGGCTTGGGCGTGTGCCTCGGCGGCGGCACGGTCCAGTACGACGGCGACAGCCCGCGGGTGCAGCAGACCTGCCTGCGGCTGCGCTCCACCATCGGCGACATCGAGGGCGCCGACGTGGTCGACTGGCCCATCGGCTACGACGACCTCGCGCCGTACTACGACGTGACCGAGCAGGCCATCGGCATCCAGGGTGAGGCGGGCGCCGATCCCTTCGCCGCGCCGCGCCGCGGCCCCTACCCCATGCCGCCCGGCTACCCCCCCAAGGGCGGGCTGATCCTCGCGACCGGCGCGCGGAGCTTGGGCTACCACCCGCACCCCATGCCGATGGCGGTGAACTCGATCTACTACCGGGGACGCCCGGCCTGCGTGAACTGCGGCTTCTGCCGCCACGGCTGCCCCATCAACGCCAAGGGCTCGACGGCGGTCACCGTCGTGCGCGACGCGCTCCTGACGGGCAACCTGACGCTCTTCTGCGAGTGCTGCGTCACCGCGGTCGAGACCGACGGCTCGGGCGCGCGCGCCACGGGCGTGCGCTACCTCGACCCCAACGGCGACCCGAAGACGGTGACCGCCCGGCACGTGGTGCTGGCCTGCAACGCGATCGAGACGCCGCGCCTGATGCTCGACTCGCGCTCGAGCGCCTGGCCCGACGGCCTCGGCAACTCGAGCGGCCTCGTCGGCCGCTACCTTATGATGCACCTGATCTTCGTCGCCATCGGCGTCTTCGACGAGGACCTCCGCACCTACCGCGGCCGCGTGGTGACCCACGCGCTCGCCGACTTCACCGTCCCCACCGGGAGCCCGGGCTGGCTGCGCGGCGGCTACGTGGAGCTGGGCGGCCAGGAGGGGCTCATCTCGCAGGGCGTCAGCTACCCGTGGATGCTGCACCGCGAGCTGATGCTCGACGGCCGGTACTTCAAGCGCCTCGCCGGCGTGTCGATGATGGGCGAGGACATGCCGCAGTACGCGAACCGCGTGGACCTCGACCCCAGCGTGCACGACGTCTACGGCCGGGCCGCGGCGCGCATCACCTACGCGCGCCACCCGCACGACGACGAGATGATCGACCACTACTTCCCCAAGCTCGCCGCGATCGCGCGGACCGCGGGCGCCAAGCAGATCATGCAGGTCGACATGACCGAGCAGCTCGGGGCGCCCGACTCCAAGCACCTGCTCGGCACCACGCGCATGGGGATCGATCCGGCGTTGTCGGTGTGCGACCCGTGGGGCCGGCTGCACGACGTCGAGAACGTCTGGATCGCCGACGGCGGCATCTTCCCGACCTCGACGGCCTTCAACCCGACGCTGACGCAGCAGGCCCTGGCCTGGCGGACCGCGGCGTACATGGCGGACCCGGAGGACCCCCGGCCATGAGGACCGCGCCCGTCGTCCGTCGTGGCCGGCTCGCGGTCGGCGTCGGTCTGTCCCTGGCGGTGTGGGCGTGCGCGCACGACTTCCCCGTCCCTGCCACCGACGGTGGGGTGCCGACTCCGGGGATCGGCCAGAACGTCGCGGCCGACCAGGCATGCCTCGAGTGCCACCCGACGATCGCCCCGCGCTGGCAGCTCCCCTCGTCGCACGGGGTGCTGCTCGACTGCATCCACTGCCACGGGACCCGGGGGACGCCCGGGCCGGGGCACTCGGACTCGCGGGCCTGCTCCGACTGCCACAGCCAGGGCTCCCACCCGGCGGCGGCCTCGTGCACCGCCTGCCACGACCCGCACGGCACGGAGAACGCGTTCCTCGTGCGCGAGACCCTGAAAGTCCGTGGCGGCAGCGAGGTCCCGGTGCACTTCACGACGGTCGAGGGCGCGAGCGCCGACGGCCTCGTGCGGGCGGGCGCGGAGGGGGCGGCGCCCGGCACCGGCGTGTGCGAGGTGTGCCACACCGAGACGCGGTACTACCCCCAGAACGGCCTCGGCGCACCGCACGAGACCGGCTGGTGCCCCCGCTGCCACCTGCACCAGAACGGCTTCTGGCTCGGGCGGCCGTAGCGGCCTGGCGTCGGCGCCGACGGTCAGACGACCCCGGAGTACGACGGCGGGCACTTCATCGCCCACGCCCAAGGGTACCACGCGGGCACGCGCCCGCTGCTCTGCGGCCCGTAGCGCCAACCCCGAAGTGACGCCCGGCCCGCGCGCGACGAGAGACGGTCGGTGGCCGGGTCTACCCCGACCCGGCGACGACGTCAAGCGCCTGGGCGACCTGTTGACGGCGCATTGGGCTGTGGTCGAGGGGCGATGCGAGGTCTCCCGCGACGAGGTCGACGCTGCCG
>JACRCY010000510.1 GCA_016218785.1 Deltaproteobacteria bacterium | reverse complement strand
ACGAGGTCCCTTCCTCGCCGCGCAGCATCCGCGTCTTCTGGATCTCGTCGATGCGGTCGAAGCGGGTTGCGGGGCTGCGCTGGCGGCGGGCCGCGGAGGCGTCGAGGCCGACCAGGTCGCCATCGGGGTGGTAGAGAAAGCGGCCGTCGTCGGCGAGCGCCCAGGCGTAGGCCGAGCGCTCGTCGCGGGCACCAGCCACGTGGCGTCCCACGAGCTGGTCGAGCCGCAACCGCACGGTGAGGACGCCGGCGAAGGCTCCCGGAGCCTGCGGGTGCGACTCGTCGACCGACTCCTGGTACACCGGAGTGCCGACCAGGAGCGTGGGTACCAGAGCTCCGGCGCGGTCCTCGACCTCGATCGGTCCATGGCGGAAGCGGCCCTTGTTGGCCGGCGCGCGCGCCCAGGCCAGCAACGTCGCAGCCGGCCCTTGGCCGGGCTCGGTGCGGGCGGTCCCGTCGGCGGTCACCAGGCTGCAGGTGGAGCCGTCCGCGGAGTGGCGGCGGATGTCCAGCGTGCCGTAGTGGCGCAGCTCCTCCATGCCGATGCGCATCCGGTTCGCCCAGGCCACGTCCTCGAGGTACTGGATCGACGGCGAGTAGGCCAGCGTCTGGAGCTCGCGGCGGATGTGGTGCAGGGAATCGCCGAGCTGGCGCGCCAGGCTGCGCGCCAGGATGAGCTGCTGGCGCGTCAGGTCGTCGGCGACGATCTGCTCGGTCCGGCGGATCGAGAACAGCCCGATCAGCAGGGCCACCACCAGCAGCACGGCGGTGGCGACGCCCGTGATGGTGACCACCAGCCGGAACGCCAGATGTCTCGCGTGGAGGCGCACGTCACAGGGCCAGGTGGTAGCCGCCCGCGATGAACTCCCGCGCGAAATGCTGCGCGGCCGCGTCGGAGAACATCATCATGTCGAGCTGCTTGGCGACCATCATGAGCCGCCCGAGCACGTCGAGGCGCTCCTCGAGCGCCGCGACGTCATAGCCGTCGATGCGCGCGGCCAGGAAGTCCTCCTGGCGCTGCAGGCGGAAGTCGAGGTGGCGGAGCACCTGCGCGAGGAACTCGATGCGGCGGACCCGACGCTTGAGGTCCGCCCCGCCGCCGTAGAAGGTCAGGCTGACGTACGAGTCGTGGTCCTCGTGCAGGAACGAGTCGATCACCGCGACGTGGAAGCCCATGCGGTTGGCGAGGTTCAGGTAGGAATCGGCGACCAGGGCGAAGTTCCGCTCCTCGAGGCGATCACGAATGCTGGTATCGGCGGCGGCGGACATGACCACCGACATGAAGCCGCCGAGGTCCATGGGCTTGGGGCCCTTCCAGCCGGCCGCGACGACGCCGCGCCAGTAGGCGCGGAACGGGCGCGAGCGGAAGTCCTCCGGGGTCACGACCGCCCGGGTCGCGGCCTCCTCCCGCAGCCCCCGCTCGAGATCGATGACCCAGATGTCTAAGGGGATGTCGCTCTTCAGGCGCTTGGCGCTCTTCGCCTCGGGGCTCCCCTCGGAGACCTCGAAGAACGCGCGCATGGCCATCTCGTGGGCGAAGCGGGTGACGTCGTGGAAGGTCTCGCAGCGGTCGGGCCGGAACTCGGGGACGCGCGGATCGGTCAGGTGGAGCGGCACGACGTCCTCGAGGACGGCCTGCAGCACGCGATGGGGGCGGCTCTCGCGGACCAGGCCCGTGTCGGGCCGGGGCGCGGCCAGCAGCTCCTCGACCCGGCCCCGGTAGACGTTGCCGTAGAACGCATCGACGGTGACGGTCTCGCCCGCGGGCAGGAGCTCGCGGGCCCGCCGGGCGCCGAAGAGGGCGGGCAGGGCGGCCTCGCGCAGCACCGTGGCCAGGTGGCTGGTGGCCGAGCCCACCTCGCAGACCACGGCCCGGACCCGGTCGAGGTGGACGGTGTAGTCCAGCGACGGGCTGCGGGTCACCAGGACGCAGCCGGCCGGCACTTCGCCCCCCTCGTCACTCACGAGGTGGACCGGTCCCGTCGCCGCGCCCCGGCTGGCGATCACCGCCTGGTCGATCAGCAGCGGCGCACCCTTGACCACGGGCGGCTGGTAGAGCCCGCGGCTGCGCACGCGCAGCGGGCGCGACTGCAGCAGGGCGAGCCGCCCGCCCGGGCCCAGGGCCCACTCCAGGTCCTGCGGGTCGCGGAGCAGCTCCCGCACGCGCTCGCCGAGGCGCACCAGCGCCCGCACCTCGTCCGCCGCGAGCGCGGGGGCGTGGCGCCGCTCGGGCGGCGTGTCGCGCACCGCGGTGCCGCCGTCGCCGAGGCACACCGCCATGCGGGCCTTGTCGCCGACGGCGACCGTCACCTGCCCGGCGGGGTCGATGCGCAGGACGTCCGGGCTGACCTCGCCGCCGACGGCCAAGGTGCCGAGGCCCCAGACCGCGTTGACCACGCGCGTCCCGTCGTCGGGCGCGGCCGGGTCGAGGCTGTAGAAGACGCCGGCCGCGCGCGCGTCGACCATGTCCATCACCAGCACGCCCATGCTCATCTCCTCGTAGGAGTAGCCGTGGGCGTTGCAGTAGTAGAGGGCGCGGGGGGTGAACTGGCTCGCGAGCACCAGCTTGTAGGCCGCGGGCACCTCCTCCCGGGGCACGTTGAGGGCGCTCTCGAACTGGCCGGCGAAGCTGAAGTAGCTGTCCTCATGGATGGCGCTCGAGCGGACCGCCAGGCGCGCGCCGAGGTGCCCGGCGTGGGCGTCGATCGCGGCGCGCAGCTCCGGCGGCAGCTCGGCCGCGAGGATCCGTTGGCGCACGGCGTCACCCGCGCGGCGCAGGCTCTCCAGGTCGCCGGCGCTGGTCCCGGCCAGCTCGTCCGTCACCAGGCGGGAGAGCCCCGCCCGCTCGAAGAACAGGCGCTGGCCATAGGCGGTGATCACGAACCCCGGCGGGACCGGCAGGCCCGCCCGCGCGAGGCGCCCGAGCCCGAGCGCCTTGCCGCCGGCCTGGTGGGCGTCGTCGGGGATGGCGGCGAGGGCGAAGGCGAGGGGGCCCGGCTCGACCCGCGGCGGGTCGAGCTTCTGGGTCACCCGCGCGCCGATGCGGGCCACGGCCTGATGCAGCTCGGCGAAGCGGCCGTCCGCCAGCTCGACCAGCGCCCCCACCAGGCGGTCGACGTGCGCGGCGAGCCGGTCGCAGGTCCCGCGGACGTAGGCCAGGTCGAACAGGTAGCCCTCGGCGGCCTTGGCCTGCAGATCGCTCATGAGGGCGAGGACGGCGTGGTTCTGCGCGAGGAGCTCGCGGAAGCGGGCGTAGCGGATGGCGAGCGACGAGCGCGACGGCGCGGGGGCGCGCCTGGCCGCCCGCCTGCTGCGCCATCGCTCGACCCACCCCACGACGCCCGGGCCTCGACGTGGCGCTAGCGCGCCGCGCCCTGCGGGCCGCCGCGCTCCATGACGAACTCGGCGACCGTGTCGAAGACGTCGGTCATGAGCACGACGCCCACGGTACGCCCGCCGTCCTGCACCGGCACCAGATCGATGCCGTGCTGGATCATGGTCGAGACGACCCGGCTCAGGCCGTCGCCGGCGCGGACCGTGCCCCGGATCGGCGCCATGACCGACTGCACGGGCTGGCGGGCGCCCTCGACCGCGGCGGCGCTGAAGAACGACAGCCAGCTCAGGCCCGTGAGCCCCGAGAAGTCGGCGGTCGGCACGAGGCCGACGACCAGCTCCCGCGTCCGCTCCAGGCGCCGGAGCTCGGGCAGCAGCCCGCGGAGGAGATCGCGGCGGGTGACGACGCCCCGCGCCTCGCCCGCGCGGTCGACGACCAGGACATAGCGCGGCCGGATGAGGTACCCGTCCGCCAGCTTGACCGCCGAGGCGCCGAGGGCGGCCATGGCCTCGCGGATCGTGACCGACTCGTGCACGTGCGGGTAGCCCGTGATCGGGACCATGAACTCCCCGGCGGTCTTCTCCCGGGGAGCCGCGCCGGCTCCGGCGTCGCTCGGCGGATCCCCCTCGCAGACCACCCGGGCGACGCCGGGAAGCGCCCCGACGAGGCGCGCGATCGCGTCGCGGTTGCGCTGCACGGCGGCGCCGCCGTCCACGTGCACGACCCCGTCGCGGACCGACACCGCGAGGCCGTGCTCGCGCAGGCCGGAGCGGAAGGCCAGGGTCGCGCGCGCCCGGGCCGCGATCACGAAGTCGTCGATCGCGCGCTGGCGCGCGGCCTCCGGCGCGTACTCCTTCCGCCCCGCCAGGTCGGCCACCAGCTCGACCGCCGCCTCGAGGCTGAGGCACTCGAGGTTGATCACCAGGTCGTAGAGGGCGGGGTCGGCCCAGTCGGCGTCGTACATGTGCCGGACCCAGCGCTGGCGCTGGCCGTCGACCGTCTCGAGGTAGCGCTCGGCCTCCTCCGGGGAGAGCCCGCGCTCGGTAGTGGCGGCGCGCAGCCGGTACTCGGCAGGCGCGATGAGGCGGAGCCTGATGACGCCCGGCAGGTTGCGGAGCAGGAACTGGCCCGCGAGGCCATGGTAGATGACATCGCCCGCCTGGACCTGCTCCGCGAGGGCCGCCTGCACCGCGAGGATGAAGTCCTCCGCCTGGTGCCGGAAGCGGTCCCACAGGCCGGGGGGGCTCTGCATCGCATTCAGCAGCTTCTCCTCGGAGACGCCGTACTGCGTCGCCGCCCCCACCACGACCTCGCGGCTGAGCGTGCGGTACCCGAGCCGCGCCCCGAGCTTCTCCGCCAGGAGCCGGCCGCCGGAGAGCGTCCCCCTGCAGATGGTGATGACCGCCATGGCGCCGACTCTCGGACGATCGCCGCCGGGTGTCAAGCTGGCTGGCGCCGGCGGTGGCACCGGCGGCTGGCGCCCGCAGCCAATCCCCCGCGGCGGCGGCGAGACGCGGCGCGGCGGCCGCGGGTGCGAAGCGACCCGGCCGCGTGAATGCACGATGCAAGGCCGGGCGTGCATTCTGCAGCACTCCGGCGCCGCCGACGGCCCCAGGGAGCGCGCGCGCGAGCACCGAGGCGGCGTGGCCGGCGCCGGCTACTGCGGCGGCTTGCGGGTGCGGCGGACGGAGCGCTTGAAGCGATCCAGCTCGGCGCGGGTCTTCTTGTCGTTGCGGAACGCGCCCCGCGCGGCGTTGAGCGCCGCGGCGAAGCGCTGGTAGCGCTCCTCCTGCGCCAGTCCGAACGCTTCGTGCATGCGGTTGTACTGGCCCTCGAGCGCGTCATGGTCGCTGCGCTCCTGGCGCTGCGCCGGGCCGTCGGCTTCGATCCGCCCGAAGTCGACGCCGGAAAAGGTCCAGCCCTTGCTCTTGGCCAGGGCGGCGAAGGCCGCGAGATCATCGTCGAACGTCTTGGGCGGGTAGTAGGTCCGCTTCGGTGCCATCACACTGCCTCCTGCCGGCGTCGCCGGCGCGTACGTGGCCGGAAGCTACCACGGGGCTGCTCCCCGTCACAAGCGAGAAGCATGCTCCTGTATCACCGCTGAAGCATTGAGCAATCAGGGTCCGAGACGATGCCATCGAGAGGCATGACCAGGCGTCATGCAGGCAACGCCAGGCAGCATGAAGGCAACGCCAGGCAGCGTGAAGGCAATCGGGCGCAGCGCCAAGGACCTCGACTCCAGAGTAGCGGCAACACCCGGGCCAGGCACCGATGAAGCCCGCACGGGCGCTCCGGGTCCGCCGGGCTGCCGGTCGCCGAGTCGACCGTGGCGCGCTGCGCGGCGACAATTACACCTCCCCATGAACGACAATTACATCTCCCCATCGAGCCCGTCCTGACCGGCGTCCCGGCGGTCGCCAGAAAGTGGCCAAGCCACTTCGGAACGGCGACCGTCGGGCATGAGGCGCGTGAGCGACGCGCAGGTGAGGAAGCTGATGGAGGCCCTGACGAAGCACGGAAGGCTCGACGTGGCCGCCATGAAGGCGGACATGGACCGCAAGACGGCGCGCAAGTACGCGACGGCCGGTCAGCTGCCGTCGGAGCTGAGCGCGCCGCGGAGCTGGCGCACGCGAGAGGACCCGTT
>JACRCY010000506.1 GCA_016218785.1 Deltaproteobacteria bacterium | reverse complement strand
GCGCCACGGCCGGCGGCGCGGTGGCCGCCAACAGCAGCTCGTCGTCGGCCGCGGCCGCCGGCGCCGCGGCCACCGGCGCCGCGACCTTCGCGAAGGCCTGCGTGGGCTCGTTCGGCAGTGCGCGCGGGTAATGGACCTCGCCGTCGTGGGCCGCCGGGCCGGTGAGGTCGGGCGGCTCGACCTCCTCGATGGCGGCCATGTCGGCGTCGAAGCCGAGGTCGAGGCGCGGCGTCCCGGGCACCGGCTCGGGCAGGGGGCGCACGGCGCCGCCCACGAGGCCGGCGCGGTCCTCGGTGTCGAGCCCGGGCCCGCGGGTCTCGCCCGTCACCTCGTAGCCGTCGTCCTCGTCGAACTCGAACAGCACCTCGGCGGACGCGGCCGGCTGGTTGGCCTCGGCCGCCCCCCGTGACGTGGCGCCAGGCGTGCCGACGTCGTCGAAGGACTCGACCTCCGCCAGCTCCTCGCTGGCGACGTCGAACTGGCCGGTCTCGACCTCGACGTCGATCTCGCCTTTGCCGAAATCGTCGGCGGTGTCGTCGAGGTCCGCGGCCGGGGCGAGCGGCGGCGGCGCCCGCGGCGGCGCCACCACTCCCGACGCGGCGGCCGGGGCCGGCTGCGACTGCAGCCGCCGCAGCAGGTTCTGCGCCGGCTCGTTGTCCGCCTCCAGCTCGAGCACCTGCCGGCAGTAGGCCATGGCGTCGGCCGGGCGCTGCGCCTGCGTCGCCCGCGCGAGCACCAGCAGCTCGGCGATGGCCTCGGGGAAATCCCCTAGCTGGAGGTGCAGGTCCTTGAGCTTCTCGCGCGCCTCGAGGTTGCCCGGGTCGAGCTCGAAGACGCGCCGCACGTGCTCGAGCGCCTTGTCGTAGAGCCCGTACTTGATGTAGACGTCCGTCTCGGTGAGGATGCGGACGACCTCTTCGGCCACGTCCTCCTCGACGGCCGGCTCGATCTCGGCGTCAATGAGCGAGCTCGACTCCATGACGTCGACCGCGGGCCCCTCGCCGGCGGCGGGCGCCGGAGCGAACTCGTCGACGAAGCCCGCCTCCCCCGCGTCCTCCTCCCCCACCATCACCGGCTCGGACGCCTCCAGCTCCACCACGGCCGGCGTCGCCTCGACCAGATCCTCGTCGTCGAGAGACTGGATCGAGGGCTCGGCGACCGGCAACGCCACGCGCGCACTGGGAACGGAGCGCAGGCCGGTCTGCGACGGCTGCAGGGCCTGCAACGCCTCGCTGTCGCCGGGCGCGAGCTGCAGCACCCGGCGGAAGGTCGCGTCACGCGCCCCGGCGCTGCCATTCTCGCCGTGGATGCGCGCGGTCTCCTTGAGCACCGAGATGGTCTTGCCGAGCTGCCCCAGCTGCTCGAACGCCTCGGCGAGCAGCACCAGCACCTTCAGGTCGCGCGGGTCGGCCTTGAAGCAGACCTGCAGCTTGGGCAGCGCCCGCTTGGGATCGCTGCGCTTGAGGTAGAGGTCGGCCAGCTCGAGCTGGACCGCGTTGTTGTCGGGCTGGTGGAAGACCAGGCGCTCGGCGACCTTGAGGAAGTCGTCGGTGCGGTTGGTCTGGCGCAGGGAGTCGGCCGCGTGCGTGAACTCCTCGATGGCCTCCGCCGTGTTCCCGTCCTTCGAGTAGGCCTCGGCGAGCTTGATGCGCGCGGCGACGTTCTCGGGCTCCAGGTCCACCATGTGGCGGAGCGCGTCGAGCGCCTCCTTGACCCGCCCCTCGCGGTGCAGGAAGTTCGACGCCAGCTCGTACTGCTGCATGGCGTCGGACATGAGGCCGAGCTGCCGATAGAGGTCGGCGAGCTTGAAGTTGACCTCGACGAGGCGCGGGTCGAGGCGCAGGACCTGCTTGAAGACGGCGACCGCCTTCTGGAAGAACCCCTGCTCGGAGTAGATGGCCGCGACGCGGAGGTAGGTTTCGGTCGCCGGTCCCTTGTCGCCGTTCTTGGCGTGGGTGTCGCCGAGCTTGAGCAGGACGCGGACGTCCTTCGGATCCTCGGCGATGACCTTGAGGTACTCCTTCACCGCCTTGTCGAACTGGCCCTTCTCGACGTACTTCTGAGCGGCCGCTATGACCTTTTCCTTGTTTACTGCCAAGTTAGCGACCCCAGGCGATCCGGGTGTGGGCCTCTCCTCGACGGGACCTGCGCGTCCGGTACACGAATTGATACACCTCGACTTCCGCCCATCCGGGACGGACGGCGTCTCGTGGAATGTTACAGGCCGCCCAAGTGAGCGTCAAGGAATTGGGGCTGTGGTTTCGCGGACTAGGGGGGCATTCCGCAGGCGGGTCGTCGAGTTGGCGGAGCGCCGCGGCCGCAGCCCCGGGCGCCACGTCCTCGACCCCCGGGTCAGCGGAGTGGCGGACCGCCGGGGCCCGGTGCGGCGAGGCGCTCGAGGAGGTGCGTGTCGAGGTTGCCGGCCACGAAGTCGGGATGGCGGGCCACGCGCCGGTGGAGGTCGAGGTTGGTCTTGATGCCCTCGATCACGAACTCGTCGAGCGCGCGCCGGAGGCGCGCGATGGCCGCGCGCCGGTTCTCGGCGTGGACGACCAGCTTGGCGAGGAGCGAGTCGTAGTGGGGCGGCACCCGGTAGTCCTCGTAGATGTGGGTGTCGACGCGCACGCCGAAGCCGCCCGGGAGGTTCAGCGCCGAGATGACGCCGGGGCTGGGGGCGAAGGTGACCGGGTCCTCGGCGTTGATGCGGCACTCGATGGCGTGGCCGCGCGGACGGATGTCGGCCGGCAACACCAGCGTCTCGCCGGCGGCCTGGCGGATCTGCTCGCGCACCAGATCGACGCCCGTGACCATCTCCGTCACGGTGTGCTCGACCTGGATGCGGGTGTTCATCTCCATGAAGGAGAGCCGCCCCTCCTCGTCGAGCAGGAACTCGACCGTGCCCACGTTGGCATAGCCGACGGCACGCAAGGCGGCGCCGACGCGGGCCTGCAGGTCGTCGCGCTGCGCCTGACTGAGCGCCGGGCACGGGGCCTCCTCGATGAGCTTCTGGTGGCGACGCTGCACCGAGCACTCGCGCTCGCCCAGGGCCGCGACGTGCCCGCGGCCATCCGCGAGGATCTGCAGCTCCACGTGGCGCGGCCGCTGCACGTAGCGCTCGAGGAAGACGTCGGCGTTGCCGAAGCCGGCCCGCGCCTCGGCGCGGGCGGTGGCGAAGCTCGCCTGGAGGTCGCCCGCGGCCGTCACCACCTTCATGCCGCGACCCCCGCCGCCGGCAGCGGCCTTGAGGATCACGGGGTAGCCGATCCGGTCCGCCTCGCGCGCCGCCTCGGTGTCGTCGCCGAGCACCGCGGTCCCGGGCAGGATGGGCACGCCCGCGGCGGCCATGGCGGCCCGGGCGCGCACCTTGTCGCCCATCAAGCGCATCACGGCCGCGGGCGGGCCGATGAAGCGGATGCCGCAACGCTCGCACACCTCGGCGAACTCGGCGTTCTCGGCGAGGAACCCGTACCCCGGGTGGA
Source organism: Deltaproteobacteria bacterium (assembly GCA_016218785.1). Taxonomy (GTDB): domain Bacteria; phylum Myxococcota_A; class Polyangia; order JACRCY01; family JACRCY01; genus JACRCY01. Next base: position 7,257 of record JACRCY010000506.1, on the reverse strand, counting down.
CGGCGTCGGCCCCGGTGATCTCGGCGACGCTGATGAGCGCCGGGATGTTGAGGTAGGAGTCGCGCGCCGGCGGCGGCCCGATGCACACGCTCTCGTCGGCGAACTTGGTGTGCAGCGCGTGCGCGTCCGCGGTCGAGTGGACCGCCACCGAGGGGACGCCCAGCTCGCGACAGGCGCGGATGACCCGGAGCGCGATCTCGCCGCGGTTGGCGACCAGGATCTTCTTGAACACGGCCCCGCCCCGCAAAGGGAGCTACTCGACCCGCACCTTGAACAGGGCCTCGCCGTATTCGACCGGCTGGCCGCTCTGCCCGAGGACCTCGACGACGGTGCCGGCGGCCTCGGACTCGATCTCGTTCATGAGCTTCATGGCCTCGACGATGCAGAGCACCTGCCCCGCGCGGATGCGGCTCCCCACCTCCACGTACGGGGGAGCCTCGGGGCTGGGGCCGCGGTAGAAGGTCCCGACGAACGGCGAGGTGATCTCGACCACTCCGGCGTCGGCGGCAGGGGTGGTGGGCGCCGCGGTCGGCGCCGGAGCCGCGGCCGCCAGGCCGGACGCGGCCGCCCCGGGGCTCGGGTGCGCCAGCACCGGCTGGCCCGCCTCACCGCCGCGGCGCAGGCGGATGCGCCCGCCACCGAACTCGAGGGAGATCTCGGTGAGCCGGTACTGGGCGAGCACCTTGGCGACCTCGCGGATGAAGCGCAGGTCGAGCGCGGCAGACGCGCCCGCCGGGGCCGGCGCGCTCGCCGCAGCGGAGGTGGGGGCGCCCGACCTGCTGGCGGGGCGCGACGGGGAGCGGTCAGTCTTCGGCCGCGGGGCGGTCATGACGTTGGTGGACCTTTCTAGGGAGCGGCCGCGCCGGGGCTGGCCGCGCGCAGGTGCTGGAGCAGGGCGTCGAGGGCCACGGCGTAGCTCTGCGCACCGAAGCCCATGACCACGCCGACGCAGGCCGCGGCGGTGAGCGAGCGCCGGCGGAACGCCTCCCGCCGGTGCAGGTTCGACAGGTGCACCTCGACGGCCGGCAGCCCCACGGCGAGGAGGGCGTCGCGGAGCGCGACGCTGGTGTGCGTGTAGCCACCCGGGTTGAAGAGCAGGCCGTCCACCTCCCCGCGGGCCTGCTGGATGCGCGTCACCAGCTCCCCCTCGACGTTGGACTGGAAGGTGACGAGCTCGGCGCCGGCCGCGGCCGCGCGCCGACGCAGGTCGGCCTCGATCGCGGCGAGCGTGGCACGACCGTAGACTTCGGGCTCGCGGCTACCGAGCAGGTTCAGGTTCGGCCCCGACAAGACCAGGATCCGCAGCGGGCGCGACTCGCTCACAGCTCCTCGATGACCCGCGGCGCCGCCATGCGCAGGAGGTAGCGCCCCTTGCCGTAGTTCCCGTCGGGCGTCATCGCCAGCGCGATGAAGTAGTCGGACGACAGGACCCGCATGACCAGCGTCAGCTTCTCGGCCTTGATGGTGACCTCGCGGATGGGCCCGACCTCGAGGATCTCGGCCGCCCTGCGCGCCTGCGACAGGATGTAGGAGAACTCCATCCCGACGGTGTTGATGTCGATGGCCTGGTCGCCCCGGCTGTAGGACTCGACGGCGATGCCGTCGAAGCCCATCAGCAACCCGGCGATCCCGCCCTCGACGTTGTCCACGAGCCGCTTCAGGCTGTCGCGGAACATCCCACTAGGTCCTCCGACCGCGTGTCGCGGGAGGATTAGAGCAGGGTGCGAAGGGAAGTCAAGAAGCGAGCGGCGCGTTCAACGTTCAACCGCCGCAGGTCCGGGCGGCCCCGCGCGGTCGGTCCTAGCCCGAGACGGTCTCGGTCACCGCCGGGCAGATGAGACCATCGACCGAATCCTCGCAGCACACCGCCACCTCGTCCTGCGCGATGTTGCACAGGTTGGCGCTCCCGGTGCCGGTGAAGTCGACGCAGGCCCCCGCGTCGTGGAACAGGCACCCGTCGCACACCGAGATGGGGTACTGCATCGTATTGGAGTGGATCGTGCTGCCGTCGCGGTTGCCGACCACCTTGACCTTGGCGAAGATGAGCATGCCGTCGTACAGCGACGAGATGACCTCGGCCGGGACCACGTCCACCGCCAGCCCGATGACGGAGCCCGCCTCGAGGACCTTGTAGACGGGCACCGAGAAGGGCTGCGTCAGGCTGGCGCCGCCGGCGTCGGTCAGGTCGACGTCGACGCGGTTGACCTCGATGGTGAACATCGTGGCGTTCGTCGTGATCGACGTGCCGGCGACGCTACCCGAGAGGTTGTTCTTCACCGCCGGGAACAGGAGGTAGCCGGCGCTGGGCCCGGGATACCCCGAGTAGCCGGAGAAGAACGAGATGTCGAGGGTCCCCGAGGCGCGGAAGGTGGTGGACTCCCCGGCCGGGGCGATGCAGGTGTTGCCGGAGACCTCGGGCACGTCGTTCTGCGTGATGACCAGCGACTGGGTGTTGTCGGCGACGCACCCGCAGAGCAGCGCGGCGAAGACGAGTGCCGGGATCCGTGCCATCATGCGCCTTTCCTCCCGAGGCCCGCGGGCCCCGGCCGCCAGGGGCGACCCTTGTGCGGCGCGCGCGTCGCTCCGGCGATCGCAAGCCGCATCGTGCCAACAATACAGGTATTTTATCACCGATCCCCCTCGGGGAGCAAGTCGGCGGCGATCTCGCCCACGGTGAGCGGCACGATCCGCACCGACCCCGGCGCCGTGACGGCCACGAACCGCACGCTCCCCGCGGCGCGCTTCTTGTCGACCACGCAGAGATCCAGGACCTCGCGCCGCAGCCAGGGCTCGGGCGCCGTCGGCAGCCCCAGCCGACCCAGGAGGGCGGCGATCCGTGGCTCCAGGGCCGCGTCGCAGAGAGCCCGCCGCGCCGAGAGGCGGAGCGCCGCCAGGAGGCCCACGGCCACGGCCTCGCCGTGCCGCACCCGGTAGGCCGACGCCGCCTCGATGGCGTGCCCGACGGTGTGGCCGAGGTTCAGGAACAATCGCTCGCCGGCCTCGCGTTCGTCGCGCGCCACGATCTGCGCCTTGATCTCGATCGAGCGCCGCACGCACGGCTCGAGCGCCTCCAGGTCCCCCTGGGCGATGCGCTCGGCATGCCGCTCCAGGTGATCCAGGAGCGCGGCGTCGGCGATCAGCGCGTGCTTGACCACCTCGGCGCAGCCGGCGCGCAGCTCCATCGCGGGCAGCGTGGCCAGCGCCTCGAGGTTCACGTAGCAGGCCTGCGGCTGGTAGAAGGTGCCGACCAGGTTCTTGCCGCCGAGGTTGACCCCCGTCTTGCCTCCCACGCTGGCATCGACCTGCGCGAGCAGGCTGGTGGGCACGGCCACGTACGGGACGCCGCGCAGGTAGATCGAGGCCACGAAGCCGGCGAGGTCGCCGACCACGCCACCGCCGACGCCGAGGATCACCGAGCGGCGCTCGAGCCCGGCGGCCACGAGCCCCTCCAGCACCCGCTCGGCCACGCCCAGCGACTTGGAGGCCTCCCCCGGCTCGATGGTGAGCACCGTGGGCTCGAGGCCGGCGGCCGCGAGGTCCGCGAGGAGCAGGGGGAGCTGCGCCTGAGCCACGTTCGCGTCGGTCACGATGGCGCAGGCTACCCCCGGCCCGCCTCGACCTGATGGCGCCAGGTGGCGATGGAGCCCGGCGTAGCCCTGCGCCACCACCACGGGATAGCGCCGCTCCCCCAGCTCCACGGGCACCACGTGGTCGGGCGCCCCCGGGAGCCCGTGGCGCCGCAGCCACGCGGCGATCTCGACCGCGATCACTGCCGGGGTCCGGCCGTCGGTCGCGACGGCGAGGTCGGCGTCGTCGTAGAAGCGACGCCGGGCCGCGAGCAGGTCCTGCGCCGCCCGCCGCGGATCGGCGGCCCGGGCGAGGAGCGGCCGCCTGGCGCCCCCGCCGATGCGCCGGAGGATCTCGTCGACGTCGGCGCGCAGCACCACGAGCGGGCCGGCGGCCCGCGCCCGGTCGAGGGCCTCGTCGGAGCAGAGGGCGCCCCCGCCCGGGGCCACGACCACGCCCGGGCGCGCCACGGCGGCCCACAGCGCCTGCTGCTCGCGGACGCGGAAGGCCGCCTCGCCTTCCCGGGCGAAGAGGTCGGCGAGGCTCGCGCCCGCCGCCGCCGCGATGACCTCGTCGAGGTCGACGAAGGTCCACCCGAGCGCCCGCGCCAGCAGCGGCCCGACGCTCGACTTGCCGGTGCCCATGAAGCCCCACAGCAGCACGGCGCCGCCGCGCGGAGGCTCGGCGCTGCCCATCACAGCTCCCGCAGGGCCTTGAGGTAGCCCTCGTGGTTCCGGCGCATCTCCGCGAGCGAGTCGCCGCCCAGCTTCTCGCAGAGCGCGTCGGCCAGCGTGAGCGCCACGGCGGCCTCGGCCACCACCGCCGCGGCCGGCACCGCCACCACGTCGCTGCGTTCCGCGGCCGCGGCCGCGGCCTCCTTGGATTGGAGATCGACCGACGGGAGTGGCCGCTGGAGCGTGGGGATGGGCTTCATGGCGGCGCGGAGCCACACCGGCGCGCCGTTGGACACGCCCCCCTCGATGCCGCCGGCGCGGTTGGTCGGGCGCGCGAAGGCGCGGGCCCCGGCGTCGTACGCGATGGGATCGTGGACCGTCGAGCCGCGGCGCCGGGCCGCGGCGAAGGCCTCGCCCACCTCGACCCCCTTGAGCGCCGGCACCGACAGCACCGCCGCGGCCAGCCGTCCGTCGAGGCGGGCCTCCTCCTCGGCGTAGCCGCCCAGGCCCGGCGGCACGCCGAACGCGATCACCTCCACGATCCCGCCCAGCGTGTCGCCCGCGGCCCGCACCGCGTCAATGTGCGCGCACATGCGCGCGCTGGCCGCGGGGTCGGCGCAGCGGACCGGCGAGGCTTCCGCGGCGCGCCGCAGCGCCCGGGCGTCGTCGCGCGGCAGCGCCTCGTCCGCCGCCACTTCGTCGCCGATGCTGAGCACGTGCCCCACGACCTGGGCGCCGAACTCGGCGAGCAGCGCCTTGGCCACGGCCCCGGCCGCCACGCGCGCCACGGTGGCGCGGGCGCTGGCCCGCTCCAGCACCGGTCGGGCGTCGCGAGTACCGAGCTTGAGCGCGCCCGCGAGGTCGGCGTGCCCGGGCCGCGGGCACGTGAGCGGCGCCGGATCGGTCGGCGGCGCCCACGGGTCCATGGTGGCGCGCCAGCGGTCGAAGTCGCGGTTGCGCACCACCAGGCACACCGGGCTGCCCAGCGTGACGCCGCCGCGCAGCCCGGCGAGGACCTCGACCTCGTCGTGCTCGATGGCCTGGCGGCCGCCGCGGCCGTAACCCCCCTGGCGTCGCCGCAGGTCGGCGTCGATCGCCGCGCGGTCGAGGGTGAGCCCGGCCGGCATTCCCGTGAGCACGGCGACCACGGCCGGGCCGTGCGACTCTCCGGCGGTGACGAGCCTCAGGCGGCGCATGGGCGGAGGACCGGCGGGGGCAACCGGTGGCCGCGCGCGCTACTGGCCCAGGGACCGGGCGCGGTTGACGATGCGCGGGGTGATGAAGATCAGCATCTCGGTGCGCTCGTCGGCCTCACGGCGGCTCTTGAAGGCCCAGCCGATGATGGGGATGTCGGCGAGGAACGGCACCTTCTTCCACGACAGACCCGTGTTGCGGGTGTAGATGCCGCCGATGACCGCGGTGTCACCATCGCGCACCAGCATCTCGGTCTTCGCCTGCTTGCGTAGGATGGTGGGATCGCCACGGGCGCCGGTGTTGACGAAGTCAGCCTCGTTCTTGGTCACCATGATCTTCATCATCACGTTGCCGTCGCTGGTGATGTGCGGCTTCACCTGCAGCGTCAGCTTGGCGTCGGCGAAGACGGTGTTGACGCCGGCGGCGCTCACCTGGCTGATCGGGATCGACACGCCTTGCTCGATGATGGCCTCGACGTTGTCGAGCGTGGTGACGCGCGGCGCGGCCACGATGCGCACGTTGCCCGAGGTCTCCTGGGCCGACAGGCGCAGGTTCAGGTTGAGGGCGCCGGAGACGCTCCCCAGGGTGAAGCCGATGGCACCGCCGCTCCCGAGACCGACCGGGGCCGGCAGGCTCACCGCGTAGTTGGGGGACATCGCCAGGGGGATGCCGGGCATGGCGGTGTCGGGGGTGGCCGACGAGCCCGACATCCCGAGCGTGCTCGGGAAGACGAGCCCGGTCGGGATGCCGGTGGCGCTGGCGGCGAGGTAGTTGCCGCCCCATTGGATGCCGATGTCGCGGGTGAAGGTGGAGCGCGCCTCGACGATGCGCGCCTCGATCAGCACCTGCGGCGTCTGGGTGTCGAGGTTGCGCACCAGCTCCTCGATGAGGTTCAGGTTGGCCCGCACGTCCGTGACGATCAGCGTGTTGGTCCGGTCGTCGATGGAGAGACGCCCGCGCGGGCTGGCCAGCTCCTTCACCTGCGCCAGGATCTTGGGGGCGTCGGCGTAGGAGATGGGGACGAGGCGCGTCTCGAGCGGCGCCACCTCCACCGCCTGCCGGCGCAGCTTGGCCTCGGCCTCGCGCTCCTTCTCGAGGACGGCGGCGGGCGCCACGCGCACCAGGTTCCCCTCCCGGATCATGCCCAGGCCCTTGGCCCGGAGGATGACGTCGAGCGCCTGGTCCCAGGGCACGTTCCGCATCCGGATGGTGACCGAGCCCTTGACGTCCTCGCCGGTGATGACGTTGACCTGGCCGATGTCGGCGAGGAGCCGGAGGATGTTCTGGATGTCGGCATCCTTGAAGTCCAGGTCGATGCGCTTGCCGCTGTAGCGCCGCTTGCCGCGGCGCTCCCGGGCGGCCGCCGCCGGCGGATCCCCGGCCGGGCTGAAGCGCGGCGGCGGGATCTCCCGCGTCCCCGGTACCTTGACGCGCGCCTCGGAGGGTGCGGCCCCTTCGGCCTTGACGAAGTCCCACAGCAGGCGGCCGCCGTCGCGGCGCACCCGCGTCTGGACCTCGTCGGCCAGCTCGACGACCACCTGCACCGCCGCGCCGTCGCGCAGCGCGGTGACCGAGCGGACCGGTCCGAGGAAGGCGGTGGTGTCGAGGGTCCGCTCGAGGCCGCGCGCCAGCACGGCGCCGTCCAGCCGGAGCACGGCCCGGCGCGGCGCGCGCGTGAGCCGGTACTCGACCGACCCGCCCACGGCGATGATGACCGTCTCGCGGGCCGGCTCGTCGACGAAATCGATGGCGCGCACCGGTACCGCCACCCGCGGCCCGCGGGGCACGGCGACGGGCGGCACCGCGGGCGCGCGCGCCGCAG
>JACRCY010000499.1 GCA_016218785.1 Deltaproteobacteria bacterium | reverse complement strand
GCCGCGCGCCGTCGACGCCGCGGCCCTGGCGCGGGCGCGCCGCGAGGCCCGGGAGGCCGGCTCGGGGTGGCGCATCCTCGGTGACGTCGGCATCGGCGTCGGCATCGTGGCCATGATCGGCAGCTCCGTGCCGGCCGTTATGGCCTACGGCAAGGCGCGCAACCTGGAGAGCAAGCTCAATCCGGACCCCGACGACCCGAGCAAGGTCCGGATCTTCAACGACCCCCTGCAGTCCGACTACCGCAGCGGGCCGGGCCTCGAGAAGCTCTTCATCGGGCTCGCGGTGACCGGAGGCGTGATCGTCGTCGCCGGCGCGATCGCGCTCTGGTACGGCAAGCGGGTCCAGCGCAAGGCCACGGAGAAGCTGTACCTCACCCCCGGCGCGACCGGCGCCGATCTCGCGTGGAGGTTCTGATGCGCGCACACCGGTCGATACCGTCGGCGGCGCTCGCCGGCCTCCTGCTCCTCGGGGGCTGCTTCAACCCCAAGCTCGAGCCCGGCTTCCAGTGCGGCGAGGCCGATCCCGGCCCGGAATGCCCCAAGGGGTTCTTCTGCGCGCGCAACTACACCTGCCAGTCCCTGGACGGCGACGGCGACCTTCCGGCCACCGGGGACCACTACCCGCTCGGGCAGGGATACCCCGGATTCGTGGCCGCCCGGCTCGGCGACGGCGTGGCGGTGGCCGGCTGGGTCCCCGACGCCCTGGGAGAGCAGGCCGAGTTCCACGTGTGGCTCTTCGACAAGTACGGCGAGCCTCTCGACGGCGAGTCCGAGTTCACGCTGGCGCGGTTCCGTGACGTCGACCGCGCGTCGCTCCGGGCGGCCGGATCCGACCGGGTGGCGGTCATCGCCGGGCACCGCAAGGACACGGGCGACACCAGCCCGCACCTGGTCTACGCCTGGCTCACCAGCGGCACCCCCCCCACCGTGCCCCCGCCCGACGTCAGCGAGTTCTCGGGCGAGGAGAACCAGGCGATCACGGTCACGGCGAACGAAGGCTACGCGTGCCACCTGCGCACCGTGGCCGTGGGCGCGGGTGCGGTGCGACACACGGTGTCGTCGATGTGTCACAGCGGCACCGGGCAGCCGAGCGACACCGATTGGAACGTCCAGATAGTGGGCATGCCGCGGGCCCTGTCGGCGTCCATCTCCTCGGTCCCCGGCGACCTCGTGGCCCTGGTCGAGATCAAGGGGGACGTCGATCGCGGCCCCAACCGCCTGCGGACGTTCTGCCTCGACGGGGGCCAGTCGTGGGAGGCCGGCCTCTTCCAACCCGTGGGCGATTCCCTGCGGCCCCACGTGTTCGCCGACTGGGACCACGACGATGTCTGGGTGACGTGGCAGGACGGGACGGGCCTGTGCGGGCACCGGGTCAACCCAGCGACGTGCGGCGTCGCGCTCAACACGGACCCGACCTGCTTCCTCAGCGACGGGAACTCCACGGTGCAGGACTACGACCTGGCGGGCCGCTCCGCCGCCAACGGCTTCACCGGCAGCGAGGCCGAGCTCTGGAGCGTCGAGAGCCGCAACACGACGCCACTGAACCAGTCCGACCTGATCATGCGGGAGTGGCAGGCGCAGAGTGCGCGGTCCATTTCCGTTCCGCACGACGTGTTGACGAACCCGCGCGCCGTGACGCTCGGAGACAACAACCTCTGGTACTTCGTCCACGCGTCGGACGCGGACGACCTGGAGGGCTGGGTGAAGCTCTACGACCCGCGGCCCGGCGCCAGCGGCGCGCCCCCCACGGAGGTGATCGCCGTGGGCGCCGATGACATGCAGGTCACGGCCGACTACGCGGTCGCGCCGCGCCAGGGCGGCGGCTTCTTCCTGGTCTACCGCCACTGGACCGATGACCGGCCGGAGTCGATCAACCATCCTCTCGACGTCTTCCTCGCGCCCATCGGCCCGGACCTGGGCGTCCTCTGGCCTCCGTAGCGCTCCCACGGTCCCGCAGCGCCACCCCGCCATGGTATGATTCGTCGCTGCGGCGGGTCCGGCGTCGGTCGTCCGTCCCCTGGTGACTCCTTGAGTGCTTCGCACGAGCTCGATCTCTCCACCGGAGCCTGCATCGCCGGTCGCTACCGGATCGAGCGGCTGCTCGGCGCCGGCGGGATGGGGGCGGTCTACGTGGCGGTCGACCTCAAGCGGAACGAGCGCGTGGCGGTGAAGGTGCTCGGCCTCGAGCCGTCGAGCGACATCAGCCGTCTGGAGCGCTTCCGGCGCGAGGCCCGCGCGGTGACGCAGATCGGGCACCCCAACATCGTGCGGGCGCTCGACGCGGGCATGATCGACCCCCGCACCGGCGAGCGCATGGCCGGCACGATCTCCGGCGGTGGCCGCGGCTTCCTGGTCATGGAGCTGCTCGAGGGGGACGACCTGCACGCCCGGCTGCGGCGCGAGTTCCGCCTGCCGCCGGCGGTGGGCGTGGCCATCGCGCGCCAGGTCGCGGCCGGCCTCACGGCCGCGCACGCGCACGGGATCGTGCACCGCGACCTCAAGCCCGAGAACGTCTTCCTGTGCCGTGACGGCGTGGTCAAGGTCCTCGACTTCGGCCTGGCGCAGATGGACAACGCGGCGGGAGTCGCGCGCGTGACGGCCCAGAACGCCCTCCTCGGCACGCCCGAGTACATGTCGCCGGAGCAGGCGGCAGGGAACCCCGTGGACGCCCGCGCGGACGTCTACGCCCTCGGCTGCATGCTCTACGAGATGTTCACCGGGCGCCCCCCCTTCACCGGCAAGAGCTTCGTCGCCGTCCTCATGGCCCAGCTGGCCGAGGCGCCGGTGCCGCCGCGGGCGTGCGATCCTCCGGCGCGCATCCCCGCGCCGCTCGAGGCGCTCATCCTCACGGCCCTCGCCAAGGAGGCCGACGGCCGGCAACCGAGCATGCGCGCGCTCGAGGCGGAGCTGGCGGAGCTCGACCTCGACGCCGCCCCCGCCCCCGCCACCGCGACGGCCGCTGCCGGCGGCCCCCTGGTGCTGGCCCAGGCCGAGCCCGAGGAGGGACCCACCACGATCTACGACGGGCACGGGGCGTTCGCGCCGCCGCTGGCCCGGGCGCGCTCCGCCTCCGGCCCGCACCCCGCGGTCGTCGAGCCCAGGCGTCGCGGCGGCTCCGGCAGCCACCCGGTCGTGACGCCTCTGCCCGCGCGCCGTACCACCGGCAGCCGCCCGCCGGTCGCGGCCGAGCCCGCGCGCCGCACCACCGGCAGCCGCCGGGCGGTCACCGGCGAGCCCGCGCGTCGCACCACCGGCAGCCGCCCGCCTGAGGCAGCGGCGGGAGGCGTGAGCCCCGAGCTCGCGCTCATGATGGGCCAGAGCGACAGCGACGACGCGCACACGGTGCCCGTGCCCAAGTCGCCCCGTGGCCCGGTCACCAGGCAGATAGCCGCGCAGCCCGACCCCCTCCCCCGCATCCTGGATGAGATCGACCCGCCCGAGCGGCACCGCTTCGACGCCGCCAAGCCGGTCGTGAGCTTCCTGCGGGTGGGCGCAGTGGTGGCCGTCTTCATGTGGCTGCTGCTGCGGTGACGAGGCGCGCCCGGCGGCGCTCCCCGTCAAGTGCTCGCCGCCACCACGCGGTCGCGCCCGCCGTCCTTGGCGCGGTAGAGCGCCTCGTCGGCCAGCCTGACGAGCTCCGTCGGGTCGCTCGCCTGCGGGTGCTCCGTGGTGGCCAGCCCGATGCTGACGGTGACGCGGGGCACGTCGGGCTGCTCCGCCGCGGTGCGCGCCGGCACCCTATGGCGGACGCGCTCGGCGAGCACCATCCCGGCCGCGGTCGGCGTCTCGGGGGCCAGGATCATGAACTCCTCGCCGCCGAACCTGCCGGCGATGTCGGTGTTGCGGACCGACCCCATGATCACCTCCGCCATGAGCACCAGGACGCGGTCGCCGATCTGGTGCCCGTAGGTGTCGTTCACCTGCTTGAAGTGATCGATGTCGATCATGTAGCAGGCGAGTGGCCGCTTGTAGCGCTGCGCGCGGGCGAACTCGCGGTCCATCTCCTGGAAGAGGTGGCGCCGGTTGTGCAGGCCGGTGAGCGGGTCGGTGACCGCGAGCTCCGCGAGCTGTGCGTTGGCGCGCTCGAGCTGATCGGTCAGCACCTTGATCCGCAGCATCGAGGAGAGCCGGATCTGCAGCTCGAGCTGGCTCACGGGCTTGGTCAGGAAGTCGTCGGCGCCGGCAGCCATGCCGCGGCGCTTGCTCTCGAGGTCCTCGAGCGCGGTCAGCAGGATGATCGGGACGAAGGCGCCCCCCTGGTCGCGGAACATCTTGGCGACCTTGTAGCCGTCCATGCCCGGCATCATCACGTCGAGCAGGATGAGGTGGGGGCTGGCCTCGCGGTACATGCGCAGCGCCTCGGCCCACGTGCTCGCCACCAGCGGCTCGTAGCCGCAGTCGGTGATCATGTGCCCGAGCAGCTGCCGCACGCTGCGGTCGTCGTCCAGGATCAGGATGCGGACGCTCTGCGGCGTCTCGGCCGCCGACACCAATGCCGTTCCCTTGACCGGCGTCGGCGAGAGCGGGGGACCATGCGCCACGACGAGGATGTTAGGTCGAGCGGCCACGCCGGTCAATCTGAACGAGGGGGCCCTGCCCCCTCGCCCCGTCGGGCGGAGCCCGCCGGGGCCCCACGCCCCCGCGGCGCCACGCGGCGCCGGCTCGCGCTTGGCGCTCCGCGGGCTGCGAGCTCCGCGGGACGTCGCTACGGCCGCCGCGCCCGGAGCAGCATGGCCCCGCGGAGGCGGGCCTCCTCGTAGCCCACGAGGCCGGCGTCGGCGATGAGGCGACGCAGCTCCGCGGTCCGCCACACCTTGGTACCCGCGAGGCGCATGACGGGCTGCAGGATGCTCGTCGTCCAGACGATGGTCGAGCCCACGTAGATCCCGCCGGGGGCGAGCACGCGGCAGACCTCGCTCAGGGCACGGGCGGGATCGTCGTACAGGTGCAGCGCCGCGCCGTTGTGGATGCCCGCCGGAATGCGCGCATCGTAGAAGGCGAACAGGGTGTGCTCGTCGACCAGCACGTCCTGGCGGCGCGATTTGTGTTCGTGTTCCTCGACCTCGGCGATCAGCTTGCGGTTGT
>JACRCY010000061.1 GCA_016218785.1 Deltaproteobacteria bacterium | reverse complement strand
GCGCTTACAAGTTGCCGGAATTGACCAGGCACCTATGGCACTCAACCCCCTCGGAGAGGCTGATTCTTGGGGTGAGAAAGTCACTGCGCGAACAGTTACCCCATGACTCTTCATCCCTTGGCCACAGCGCGAATAGCTCTCCCGTAGGAAGTCCCAGTGAGGCACTTTGCCACATCGTCCGCACCCGTTTTCCGACGCTGGCATGGGGGTCAGGAGCTGATCTTCGGGCGTCACTTTTCGGCAAGGGGGGTTCTTTCGAGGGAATCAAGCTTCGGCGGCCTCCCCGGCAGAGCCGGGGGGCCTCCCAGCTACACTAGCGAGGTACGAAGGATGATCTCGACCGACAAAGCCCAGAACGCGCTGCGATCACTGAACCACGTCCTCGTTCTGGCGCGCAAGATGGCCCACGACCGCGTGGCTCACAAGGAGATCGCCGATGTGCTCGATGTTGCCGAGTACCTACCCCGGCTTCTCGCGGAAGAGGATGACCGGACATCGGCATTCCGCCAATGCCTTGGGGATCTCGCGGCTCGGTGGCCCGACTTCGGCTCCGCACTTCAGTACTTCGACGATCCGAACGTCAGGTGGCCTTGGTAGGCGACCTGTCGTTCCCGAAAACCCAATCGCCGGGGGTGCGCGCGAGCGGCCCCGCGCCGCGCGGAGACGTCTGGTGTGGCGAGGAGGGTCCAGCGGTGGCGCGAGCGGCGCGGATCTGGGAGAGGCCGAGGTCGTCCCCAGTGTCCGGTGCACGCGCGGCGCGCAATGGGGCCGGCGGGTCGGTCGACGGGCCCCCGTGCTGGCACCGCAGGGCGGGGGACGCGTCAGGCCGCGCGGCGCTCGTAGCGATGATGGAGCCCGCCGACCTCCGGGATCTCGATCACCGTGCCCAGCTCGGGCCGCAGCGGCTCGCGGTGCGCCGGGGCATCGCCGGCCAGCGCGCGGTGACCGCGGGCCCGGTGGTAGTAGGCCAGGTACGAGGTCAGCACGCGCCGCAGGTGCCGTGCGCCGAGCACGACGACGTGATCCAGACACTCGCGCCGCACCGACCCGATGAGACGCTCGACGTACGGCGACTGCCAGGGGCTGCGCGGAGTGATCGGGACCTCGTTGATGTTCATCCCCGCGACGCGGCGGTGGAAGAGGCCACCGTAGATCGAGTCGCGGTCGCGGATCAGGTGCCGCGGCGAGGTGTCCCACGGAAACGCCTCGATCAGCTGCTGTGAAGTCCATGCGGCCGTCGGGTGCTCGGTGGTCCCGAAGTGAACGACCCGGCGCCGCAGGTGGGCCAGGACGAGGAAGACGTACAGGATACGATTCCGCACGGTCGGCACGAGGAAGAAGTCGATCGAGACCAACTCGGGTAGCGGCCCGAGAGCGCTGGGGCCCGGTGGAGGCTGACCGCTTGATCTGCATCAGCAGGACGCCGAGTACGAGCCCGACGCCGACCTCGGCGGCCCCGACGATCCAGGGCGCGCGCGCCGTCTCATGTGGGCCGATCTCTTCCGGCGGGTGTTCGCCCAGGACCTCCTGCAGTGCCCCAAGTGCGACGGCGAGATGCACCTCATTGCCGTGATCCAGGATCCGGCGGTGGCCGAGCGAATTCTGCGACACCTGGGGCTGTGGCAGCGGGGGCCTCCGCGGGGGCGCCGGGTCGTGGTCGAGCCCACCGACCGCGAGACCCCCGACGTCAACTGAAGCAGCCCACCCGCTGCACCACCGTCTATCGCAGCCACGGCCGATCCCTGTCCTCCACCCGCCGCACCGCCGGTGGCGAGGGCTGGAACTGCGCGCCAGGTTACATAATGTCCGCTATCGGACACTCGCGGGGTGGCAGTACTCTGGCCGGCGCGACAGTGGCGATCTTGCGTTTCGAGGAGCATGACGGCCGGTGCGGTGGCTGCCCAGACTGACGCCGGACATACCCCGCGCGTGGCAGCTCGCCGGCTCTCCCCCGTCGCCGCGCCCCTCACGGCACCCAGACGGGCTCCGCCTCGACCCGCGCCGCGCCGGCGTCGGCCGTGACCGCCACGTAGTGGAGGCCGTCGGCGGCCATGCCACCGTTGCCCGACACCACGACGGGAACGCCGGCCACGGAGTCGCGAGCGAGCTCGTGGAGATGGCCGCAGATCAGCAGATCGGCGCCACCGTCGGCGAGGCGCGCGGCCAGCCGGGCGCCCTCCAGGCGGCTCGCGAAGCCGGTGTTGCGCCAGCCGTCGGGGTCGAACGGCGGCACGTGCATGCCGACGATGGCCAGCGGTGGCGCCGTGCGCAGGGCCTCGTCGAGCAGGTCGTAGACGCGTCCATCGATGGTCGCGGAGGCGCTGTCGAGCAGCACCAGGCGGGTGCCGCCGACGTCGAAGACCACGTTGGTCCGGCCGATCAGACGCTGGAACTCCCGCCCGCCGTCGTGTTTCAGGTCGTGGTTGCCGATGAGCGCGTACCACGGGCGCGCCAGCTGGTCGGCGGCCAGGACGAAGCGCTCCAGCTCGTCGCTCGTCCCCTCGTCGGTCACGTCGCCGCCGAAGACCACGAACTCGAGCGAGGCGTCGGCGTCGACGGCCTCCAGCACCCGGGCGAGGCTCGCGATCCGGGCGTGCACGTCGCCGACCCAGGCGAAGCGAGCGCGCCGCGGCAGCGTGCCGGCCGGCGGCGCCAGCGTGACCGAGGTGGTGCCGCCCGGGGGCACCGCCAGCGCGACCGACAGGGTGTTGTGACCGATGACCGAAGGGGAGCCGGTGGAGGCCACGCAGTCCTCGGCCACGTTGACGACCTCGACGGTGACGTCGCGCGCGACCGTGTCGCCCGAGGCCAGCGTCACGGTCACGGCCGGCGCGTTGGCGCGGAAGCGCACGAGGGACGCGACCGGATCGGCGACGAGCACCGTCCCCTGGTCGATGGCCACGGCGACGGCGCCGAAGGTCGCGCGACCGACCTCCTCGAGGTCGCGCCGCGTGCGCTCGTCCGGCGTGCCGCACCCCGCAGCCCAGCACGCCGCGAGCGCCAGCGCCGCCAGCGCCGCCGTCAGCGTACCGAGGCTTCGAGCGCGACCCATGGCATCGTCCCCGCGCCCTGGCGCACGCCGAACAGCGCGGCCCAGCGCTCGTGGAGCGTGACGCGGGCCCGCACGTCGAGCATGCCCCAGCACGACACGCACGTGCCCGAGGCGAGCAGGCCGCCCGGCAGCTCGCTCTTGAGCTGGCGGTAGAGCACCTCCAGCTCCAGCCGCCCGGGGACGCGCGCCCCGAAGCCCAGGTCGGCCACCAGCAGCGGCCGGCCATCGTCCCACGTGGGGCCCGTGGCCGCGTACCCGTACCCCTCGACCCCGACGCCGAGGCGCGCGAGCACGTGGAGCCACCGGAGCACGCGCGTCAGCCCGCCGCAGCCCACGCGCGCCTCCAGCGCTGCCGCGAGGCCGGTCACGTAGAAGCTATCGGCCGGGAAGGCCTGATGCGAGACCTCGAGCACGGCCGCGAAGGAGGTCCCCGGCGCGCGGGCCGGGCTCCACAGTCGGACCCCGACCCGGGTGCCGAAGGCGAGCGCGTCCACGCCCGAGTACGCGGTCAGCCACGGGCTCGCCCAGACCCGGTCGCCGCGCCAGGTGAGGCGCAGCGCCGCGCCATGGCGGACCTCCTGCACGCTGCCGGCCACGGCCACGTAGCCCGCCGCGGCCGCCAGCGCGGCGGGCGCCTCCGGGTCTGCGGGGCGCTCGGGGATCTGGGCCCGCGCCGGCGGTGACCACGCCAGGCACGCCACCGCCAGCGCGACGCCGCAGCCCGCACGCATGCGGGAAACGTCGCACGGCCCCGGGCCGGCCACCAGGGGCGATGCCTTGACCCCCGCCGCCGGTCCGACTACTTTCTTCGCGTCGTGACCGACGACGCTCCCACGCCGCCGCCAGCCGCGGGCCGCCCCGGGCTCGGTGGGCACCTGCTCGTGCTGGCGCTGCTGGCATGCCTCTACGTGCCGCTCGCGGGCAGCTACACGCTCTTCGACCCGTGGGAGACGCACTACGCCGAGGTCGCACGCACCATGAACGCGACCGGCAACTACCTCTCGCCGCGGTGGCAGGAGGAGAACTTCTGGTCGAAGCCGGCCGGACAGCTGTGGCTGCTCGCCTTCAGCATGCGCCTGTTCGGCGTCGGGCAGGGCGCGCCCGACGAGATGGTGACCTCGAACGTGCCGGAGTGGTCGCTCCGCCTGCCGATCATCGTGATCTCGATCTTCGGCATCTGGGCGATGTGGCTGCTGGTCACGCGCCTCGTCTCGCGCCGCGCCGGCTGGCTGACCGCGGCCATCCTCGCCACCATGCCGCAATGGGCCTTCATCACGCGGCAGGCCATGACCGACATGCCCGACGTCGGCCTCATGACCGGCGGCCTCGCGCTCCTCTTCCTGGCGCTCAAGGACGAGGAGGCCGAGAAGCCGCTGCGCGCCGTCGCCGTGGGCCCCGTGCGCCTGACCGCCTTCCACATCGTGCTGCTCGTGGTCGCCGCCCTCGTCCTGCTCCAGACCATCCACTTCGCCCTCGGCATGGCGAAGGGGTTCCTGAACCGGCGCGCCGTTCCGCCCATGGTGGCCGTGGGCCACATGTCGGGCTACGGGCTCTGCCTGCTGGCCTTCGGCGTGATCGGCTGGCTCACCGTGCGCACCCGGCGGCAGCTCCTCCTGGTCATCGCCTACCTGACCTTCGCCCTCGCGGTGCTGATGAAGGGGATCCTGGGCGTCGCCATCCCCGGGATGGTGGTGCTCGCCTACCTCATCGTCACGTGGGACTTCACCCTGCTCCGGCGGGCCGAGCTGCACCTGGGCGTGCTCGTGGTCATCGCCGTCGCGTTCCCCTGGTACCACGCGATGATCGCGCTGCACGGCATGCCCTTCTACAAGGAGATGTTCATCCAGCACCACTTCCAGCGGCTGGCCGCGGGCGTGCACGGCGACAAGGGGAGCTTCGAGTACTTCATCACCCAGCTCGGCCCCGCGACCTTCCCCTGGGCCGCCCTCGGGCCCGTGGCGCTCGCCCACGTGCTGGCGAGCCGCCCGGGCCGGAGCACCCGCGACCGCACCGTGTGCTTCGGCGCCGTGTGGTTCGTGGCGACCTTCGCGCTCTTCAGCCTCTCGATGACCAAGTTCCACCACTACATCCTGCCGGCCCTCCCCGGGCTGGCGGTGGTGGTCGCGGTCTACCTCGACGACCTCGCCGACGAGCGCATCACGGCGCCGCTCCTCGGCGTGCTCATCTCCGGCGGCTTCCTGGTCCTCACCGCGGCGATGATCGCGCAGAAGCCGATCCGGCTCATCTGGCTCTACATCTACAACTACACGCGCCCCTTCCCCGACCTCCGCTTCGGGCCCACCGTATGGCTGCTCGCCGCCGTCTGCGCCGTGCCGCTCCTGGTGCTCCTCGTGCGCCCGGCGCGACGCATCGGCGTGTGGCTCGCCGTGGCTGCCGCCGCCGCCTTCACCCTCTGGGCGATCGACGGCTACATGATCCAGGTCGCGCCGCACTGGGGACAGAAGATCCTGATCCGTCAGTACTACCAGCTCAGGGCCGGCCCCGACGAGCGGCTCATCGCCTGGCAGATGAACTGGCGCGGCGAGAACTTCTACACCAAGGGCGCGATCGCGGGGCCGCGACCCGAGCGGTGGACCGTCTTCATGTCGCTCGACAACAACCAGATGCTGAGCTACGTGAAGGCGCGCCCCGGCCGGAAGTTCTTCTTCCTCCTCGAGCACACGCGCCTGGCCACCTTCAAGCGCATCCTGCCGACCGAGACCGCCAAGCAGACGCTCCGCATCGAGGATTCCCGGTCGAACAACAAGTTCCTGCTGGCCTCTGCTACGATGTAGGCGCGTGTTGCGCCTCGGGCCGCCAGGCTAGCAGTTGGCGCACTCGGTGCAGACGGTGTAGCTGAGGCTGCCGGGCACCTCGTTGCACAGGTAGCCGAAGCCGCAGTCGCCCGAGGACGGGTCGCAGAGCTCCATGCCGCAGCCGCCGGCGCCGCACTCGCACAGCGGGGGCTTCAGCTGCAGCTCCTCCTCGTTGCCGCACAGCGACGGGCAGTCGACGATCTCCGCGTCCCCGTCGACGCAGCTCCAGGAGCAGCTGCAATGGTTGAGGAAGTGCCGGCAGCCGACCAGCGGCTGCTCGCAGCGGGGGATCGCGACGCACACGCCCTGGTCGGGCTCGCACCGGCTGCCGTCGGGGCACCCCCAATCGCTGGTGCACCAGACGTCGAGGCAGCC
Organism: Deltaproteobacteria bacterium; assembly: GCA_016218785.1. Taxonomy (GTDB): domain Bacteria; phylum Myxococcota_A; class Polyangia; order JACRCY01; family JACRCY01; genus JACRCY01. The sequence goes on along the minus strand of JACRCY010000061.1, from coordinate 7,002 downwards.
CTCCTTGACGCAGTCGCAGAGCGGGTCGGGCGGCGGCACCGGCGGGCATATCTCACGGCAGATCTGGAACGTGGCGGGGTCGCAGTCCCGGCCGCAGCACTCGTCGGGCCCCGAGACGCAGGTCTCCGCGGTGCAGGCGGTCCCCGCCACGCAGACTCCCCCCTGGCACTGCAGCGACGGCGGCGCCGGGCACGGGTGGCACTCCTGCGTGGGGCAGCCGTCCTGCTCCCACCGCTGCGCGAGCGCCGCGAGCTGCGCGGTGTCGGCGGAGCGGTACACGGGGAGGTAGCACGCGCCGACGCCCGCGTACGCCCCGATGGAGCAGTCGACCGAGTAGTTCGTGCAGTCGGTCGCGACGTTGCAGTAGTTGAAGGAGTCGGCCAGCGCGAAGTAGCCGTTGGCGATGTCGTCGCACTTCGCGCCGGCGTCCCCGTGGATGGTGCCGTCGTGGCGCCCGCCGTCGTAGTGGGTCGCGTCGGCCTGCGTGCCGCCGTCGGGTCGATCGAGCGGCGCGGGCCTCCCGCCGCACCCGCCGAGAGCCAGTGCCAGGCTCGTCACCACCGCGAGGACCCGGTGCGCGCGCATGCCACATGGTAACGCCGCCGGCACGCGGGGTACAATGGCGTGGAGCCCGCGCCCATGACGGATCCCCGGGAAGCGGCCCGCGCCGCCCTCGCCTCGCCCGACGCCGGTGTCCGCCAGGCGGCCCTGCGCCGTCTGGCCGAGGCGGTCCCGCAGGAGACTGTCGAGTCCCTGCTGCGCGAGGACCCGAGCCCGTGGGTGCGCTTCGAGGCCACCCATGCCCTGGAGCGGCTGGGCCCGGCCTCCGTGCGGGCGCTCACCATGGCCCTCGCCGACCCCGCGCTCTGGGTCCGGCGGCAGGCCGCGCGCACGCTCAGCGCGCTCGGCGAGGCCGGAGCGCTCGCCCTGCTGAGCGTGGAGCACAGCCGGTGCCGCGAGGCCAGCGAGGCCGCCGGCTGGGCGCGGGGGCTGGCCCGCGCGCGCTGCTCCGTGGCGCAGCTGATCGCCGACCTCGCCTACGAGGAGGACGCCCGGTGGCAGGCGGCGGCCGCGGAGCTCGCCCACCTCGACCGCGCGCAGGTGGCGGAGGTCAAGGCCGCCCTCGACCGGCCCGAGCCGCTCGAACGGGCGGCCGCGGCGCGGGCGCTCGGCGCGATCGGGGACCCGGACGCGGTCGACGCCCTGGAGCCTCTCATCCGTGACGGCGACGACCACGTGTGCCGGGTCGCCGCCGAGGCGCTCGGCCGGATCGGCGACCCCCGCGCCGTCCCCGCGCTCATCGCGGTCATCGACGACTCGAGCGACCTCGTCGCCCTCGCGGTGATCGACGCGCTCGGGCGGATCCGCGACCGCGGCGCGGTCGCGACCCTCGCGCGGTTCCTGCTGAGCGGCCACGGCCTGCTCGCCGGCCCCGCCGCGCAGGCGCTCGGCCTGATCGGCGGCCCGGAGGCGCGCGCGGCGCTGGCGGCGGCGGCCGACGTGGCGCAGCCGGGGCAGGCCGAGGCGAAGATGGCCTTGGCGACCCTGGTCGACGATCAGGGCTGAAGGCGGGGCTACTCCCACTGCGCGAGCACGACGTCCGCGCTCGCCATGGCCATGCCGCAGTAGCAGGTCCCCTCGCAGGCGAAGCTGCAGTCCTGCAGCGCGACGAGCGCCGTGCCCCACGGCGCGTCGGCCGCGGGCGCCGTGCTCCCCGGTCTGCGCGCCAGCCAGGCCACGACCCGGAAGAGCGGGAGGCCGGTCGCGCCGATGCCGTCCGCCCCCACGGTGAACTCGAGCGGGAAGTCGGCGCCATCCACGAGGGCCGACTCCGACCGCACGATGCCCGCCGCCGTCGGGATCTCCCTGAACAGGCTGTCGTCGCCGGAGTCGGAGGCGGCGGGGAAACCCCGGATCTCGAGGTTCGTGAACTCCCCGACGTCGACCCCCGCGGCGGGCTGGATCAGGCCCATGGCGCCGGGGGCGAGCGGGTCCGCGATGCCCTCGGTCTCCTCCGGCTCGCAGGCTCCGAGGCACAGGCACAACACTACGACCGGGGCTGCCAGTCTCATGGCGTCCTCTCTTGCCTAGTCCCGGTCACCACTTCAGCAGAATCCGTGCCAACCCGCGCCGGGCCTGCCCGACCGAGTTCGCACACTTGCCGTGAGGGGGCACCTCTCGCCAGGACGCTTGGCCTCCGGACGCGACAGGCGTGTCGGGGTCGGGGCGCGTCCTCTGAGCCCGCCGTGGTAGGATCGATCCATCGACCGGGGTCCGACATGACGAGACCAGTGATCCTCCTCGCTCTGTTCTCGCTCCTCGCGGGCTGTGGAGGACGGACCACGATCGGCGACGGTGGCGCCACCGGATCCACCGAGGCCAGGGGAACTTCCACCCCACCTGCCACGTATACAAAGGGTGCTATAACTTGACGCGTCCCGGTGAACCGTGGCCGCCCGGGCGTTGTCTGAATCAACGACGCGCGCATGACCCAGTGGTATCAAATACTTGCACCGATGCGGCGCGTGCGGCGGCGGCTGCGGCTCCAGGCCGCGCTCGAGGCGGCCGTGCTCTTCGCCATCCCGGCGGCCGCCGGCGTCCTCGTGGCCATCTACGCCTGGAAGATCCGGGCCTTGCAAGGGCGCGGCGTGCTGCTGGTGCTGGCGGGCGCCGCGGCGGTCGGGCTGCTCGGGGCGCTCTTCGGCGCGGGCCGTCGCATCCCGCTCCGCCGGGCGGCGCGCGCCATCGACCGCGCCGCGGGCCTCTCCGACCGCCTCGGCTCGGCGCTGGAATTCGGTCCCGACACGAAGGATCCGTTCGAGGCGGCCGCGGTCGAGGACGCGACCCGTCACCTCGACCGCGCGCGGCCAGCCGCGGCCGCGCCCTTCGCCTGGCCACGCGACCTGCCGGCGCTGGGAGCGATCACGCTCGTGTGCCTGCTCCTGCTCCTCGTCCGCGTGCCCCTGCCCGCGCGCCCCGTGCCCGTGCCACCGCCGCAGGCGGCGACCCTCAGCCTCAGCGCCGACGACATCTACGCCGAGCGCGACCTGCAGCGGGCGCTGCAACGCGAGGCCGCGCGCAACGACGACCAGGAGGCCGGCGATCTCGCCCTCCGGCTGCAGCGGCTCCTCGACGACCTCGAGCAGGGCAAGCTCACGCACAAGGAGGCCTTCGAGAAGCTGGCCGAGCTGGAGCAGCTGCTCACCAGGAGCCCCGCGGGGGACTTCGAGCCCGTGCTCAAGGAGCTGCGCGCGCTCGGCCAGACCCTGGCCAAGGAGAAGCCCACCGAGGATCTCGGCAAGGCGATGAGGGGCGAGGAGCTGGCCCTCGCCAAGGAGGAGCTGGAGCGCATCGCGCAGAAGCTCAAGGACGAGAAGCTCTCCCCCAAGGAGCGGGAGGAGCTGGCCCGCGCCCTCGACAAGAGCAAGGTCGACACGAGCAAGCAGGAGGAGCAGGAGCGGCGGGAGCGCGAGAAGCTGGAGCAGCAGCAGCGGCGCCTCGAGAAGGAGCGCCAGAAGAGCCCCGAGAAGAGCCCGAACAAGGACGACCTGAAGCGCCGCCTCGAGCAGAAGCGCCGCGAGTTGGAGAAGCTCACGCGCGACCAGCAGCGCCACCAGGAGCGGCGACGTCAGCTCGAGAAGCTGTCGCGCGACCTGCGCAACGCGGGGCGAGAGGCGCGCGCCGGCCAGCAGCAGCAGGCGTCGCGATCGCTGGAGCAGGCCGCGCAGCAGATGGGGCGCTTCGCCGACGAGCAGCGGCGCGGCCAGTCGGCGCAGCGGATGGCCGGCCAGCTCGGCGAGCTGAAGGGGACGCTGCAGCGGGCGGGCAAGGGCGCCGACGGCAAGGACGGCAAGGACGGCAAGGGCAAGGGCCAAGGAGACGGGAAGAAGGGGAAGCTCGCCAACTTCTACGAGCGCGCCAAGGGCGCGCCCAGGCCCGGCGACCTCATCGTCCCCGAGCAGGGGGGCGACCTGTCGATGGAGCAGCCCGGCGGCGGCCAGCAGGGCCCGCAGGGCGAGCAGCCGGGACCGGGGCAGCCCGGTGAGGGCAAGGACTCGCCGAAGGGGACGCCGGGCGACGGCATCGGCGACTCGCACGACCCGAACCTGCTCGGCGAGCGGACGCGCCTGCGCGCGAAGCACAAGAACGTGCTCGTGCCCGGCAAGGAGGGCGCCGGCCCGACCCGCGCCGAGACGATCCTCAGCGCGAGCGACCGCGGCTTCTCCAACAAGGCGTACCGCAAGGTCTACCGCGACTACACGTCGGTGGCCGAGGAAGCGATGAACCGCGAGAAGGTGCCGCTCGGCTTCAAGAGCTACGTGAAGCGGTACTTCCGCCTGATCATGCCGCGCGAGTAGCGCGGCGCACGGCGCGGCCCGAGGCGCGCGCCAGCGAGGGAAGCCCCATGGAGACCCAGGGAACGCAGGACACGCTACGCGAGGCGCCGACGGCGGATCTTGGGGCCGCCGTCGCCGAGGTCGAGCGGTTCCAGGCCGACCTCCACCGGCTGCGCACCGAGGTGGCGCGCGCCATCGTGGGGCACGAGGAAATCGTCGACGGCGTCATCGCCGCCCTCCTCTGCGGCGGCCACGCGCTCCTCGAGGGGGTGCCGGGCCTGGGCAAGACCATGATCGTGCGCACCCTGGCCGCGGCCCTCGACCTGCACTTCGCGCGCATCCAGTTCACCCCCGACCTCATGCCCGCCGACATCCTCGGCACCAACATGATCGTCGAGGACGAGCGCGGCGCCAAGCGCTTCGAGTTCCAGCGCGGGCCGATCTTCGCCCACATCGTGCTGGCCGACGAGATCAACCGCGCCACCCCCAAGACCCAGAGCGCGCTCCTCGAGGGGATGCAGGAGCAGTCGGTGACGGTCGCCAAGGTGACCTACCCGCTCGAGCCGCCCTTCTTCGTCCTCGCCACGCAGAACCCGCTCGAGATGGAGGGGACCTACCCGCTCCCCGAGGCGCAGCTCGACCGCTTCTTCTACAAGCTGAAGGTGGCGTTCCCCGACCGCGCCCAGCTCCACTCGATCATGGATCGGACCACGCGCGGCGAGGACCCCGCCGTCAGCCGCGTGGTCTCGCGGCCGCGCATCCTCGAGATGCGCGAGGTGGTGCGCCGCGTGCCCGTGGCGCGCACCGTGCAGGACTACGCGCTGCGCGTGCTGCTCGCGACGCACCCCGACTCGCCCGAGGCGGCCGCCATCACCCGCAAGTACGTGCGCTACGGCGCGTCGCCGCGCGGCGGCCAGGCGCTGCTGCTCGGCGCCAAGGTGCGCGCCCTCTTCGCGGGCCGCTTCGCCGTCTCCTGCGACGACCTGCGCCAGGTGGCGAAGCCGGCCCTGCGCCACCGCATCATCCTGAACTTCGAGGGGGAGGCGGAGGGGATCGGGACCGACCGCATCGTCGACGAGATCCTCCACGCCACGCCCGAGGAGGCGCCCGCGCGCTAGCGCCGCGCCGCCGGCCGCCCGCCAGGGACCACCATGCCCCAGCCCGCCAGGAGAGCGCTGTTCGACGAAGCCTTCTTGAAGAAGCTCGAGTACCTCTACATCGTCTCGCGCAAGGTCTTCGCCGGCCGCGTGCGCGCCGAGCGCCGCAGCCGCAAGGTCGGCTCCGGCATCGAGTTCGCCGACCACCGCGACTACGCCCCCGGCGACGACGTCCGCTACCTCGACTGGAACCTCTACGGCCGCATGGACAAGCTCCTGTTGCGGCTGTTCGAGGAGGAGGAGGACCTCCACATCTACCTCCTCCTCGACACCTCGGCGTCCATGCGCCTCGGCGCGCCGCCCAAGATCGAGTACGCGGCCAAGGTCGCCGCCGCGCTCTGCTACATCGGCCTCTCCAACCTCGACCGCGTGAGCCTCTGCACCTTCGCCGACGCCATCCGCGGCCGCCTGCCGCCGGCGCGCGGCAAGGGGCGCATCTTCAAGGTCTTCGACTTCCTGAGCCAGGTGGAGCCGGCCGGGACGACGCGCGTCGGCAAGGCCATCGACGCCTTCGTGCGGGAGAGCCCGCGGGCCGGCGTGGCGGTGGTCATCTCCGACTTCTACGACCACGAGGGGTACGCCGGTGCCTTCGACCTGCTGCGCTATCACCGCTTCGAGCCCTACGCCATCCAGGTCTACGACGAGCGCGAGGCCCGGCCCAGCCTGCGCGGCGACTTGATGCTCGTCGACTGCGAGACCGGCGAGGAGCGCGAGGTCACGGTCTCGGCGCGGCTGCTCGCCGACTTCGCGCGCGTCCACGAGGCCTGGTGCCGCGCGGTGCAGGACTACTGCACCACGAGGGCCATCCCCTTCTTCCGCGCCCAGACGGCGCGGCCCTTCGACGAGCTGATCCTGACCATCTTCCGCGCCGGTGGGTTCATCAAGTGAGCCTCTTCGGCCTCGCGCTGGCGAAGCTCGCGGCCATCTTCGGCGCCGTCGCGGTGGCGCTGATCGTGCTCTACATCCTGAAGCTCCGCCGCCGCCGCGTCGAGGTGCCCTTCGCCCGCCTGTGGGCCCAGGTGGCCGGCCAGAAGGAGTCGACGGCGCTGCTCATGCGCCTGCGGCGGCTGGTGTCGCTGCTCCTGCAGCTCGTGTTCGTCGCCCTCCTGGTGCTCGCCGTCGGCGACCCGCGCCTCGGCGTCACCGCGCTCGCCGGGCGCTCCGTGGTGCTGGTGGTGGACGCGTCCGCCTCCATGAAGGCCACCGACGGGACGCCCACGCGGCTGGACGCGGCGAAACGCGAGGCCCGGAAGCTGGCCCGCGGCCTCGGCGGCGCCGACCTGTGCATGGTGGTGCGCATGGACGGCCAGCCCGGGCCGCTCACCGGGTTCACCGGCGACGGCCCGATGCTCCTGCGCGCCATCGACGGCATCGAGGCCAGCGACACCCCGGCCGACCTCCTCGGCGCGCTGCGCTTCGCCGCGGACGCGCTGCGCGGCCGGCAGCACCCCGAGCTGATCATCATCGGCGACGGCGCCTATCCGCCCGACGAGGTCGCCGCCGTGGCG